>JAYNRW010000011.1:0-4544 GCA_038114965.1 Flavobacteriaceae bacterium
ATTTAATTTATCAAATAATGGCACTCTACTTTTTAGTTATTTTTGATGACATTTCCAGAGATATGGCTGATTTATCAAACTTTATTTTACCAGCCATAGTTTCTAAAACACATGTATTATTTTGATCATTAACTTCAAGAACTTTGCCATGCATTCCACTCTTAGTAACAACTCTGTCACCTCTTTTTAATGCATTTATAAATTTCTTTTCCTTTTTAGCTCTTCTTGTTTGAGGAACAATTAAAATTAAATAAAAGGCCAAAAACATCATTATTAATAGCGGCCATTGTCCAGCTCCTTCCATATTTATTTATTTAGTACAAATCCGTTAATTCTAATAATCTTTTTTCCAGAATTAGTATTAGTTGTTAATGTTACTGTTTTCATTTGCTTTCCAGGCTTATTGGCTGTATCAAATCTTACTTTAATAGTTCCACCGTCACCAGGTTTTATGTTTTCATTTTGAGGATATTCAGGGACTGTACAACCGCATGATGCAGAAGCATTAAAGATTATTAAATCAGATTTACCTGTATTGGTAAAATTAAAATCTACTTCTACTACTTCACCGTCAACAACTTCACCATAATTATATGTATCAAAATCAAAACTTATTTCTGAAGCATTAGAAACTTCTGAGGATCTTTGTTCAGCAGCTTTTAAATTTTCTGATTTAATTTTTTTTGATGGGTCTGAGTTACATGATGATAGAAAAAAAGAAACTGAGAATGCTATTAAAAAAGCATGCACAGAAAATTTAATATTATTTCTATTTATATTATTAAAAAATTTCATGTTTTAAAATTATAAAAATTATTGTGAACCTCTCTCATTTTTTTTAATCTCATTTTTCTCAGTCAAATATTTAAAAACATTATTTGCAACACCATTAATAAAATTACTGCTTTCAGGAGATGAATATATTTTAGAAATTTCAACATATTCATTCATACTAACCTTGACTGGAATTGAAGGAAAATTTATGAATTCACTAATGCATAATTTAATGATTAATAAATCAATTATTGCAATTCTTTCGTTTTCCCAATCAGGAGTAAATTTTGATACAATTTTTTCAAGTTTATCATCATTCTTAACAGTATGTTTAAATAAATCTAAACCAAATTTTTTATCATCCTTGTCAGCAAAAATTTTTAAAGGAATAGAATTTTTACTTTCAGAATCATAACCTTTCAAATAATTTAAAAACAAGGTATTTACCAAAGGAAATTCATCAATCCATTCTAATTCTAAATCTTCATATAGTTGATATAAAATCTCACTATTTACTATTATATTCTTAAAAACATCAATTACAAACTTTTTTCTTTTCTTGAAATCTAAATTATCTAATTGATTATATTTTATAAAAAGGTCGCTTTTAAAAATTTCATTAAATAATGATTCTATTATCTGAATATTTTCATCCCAGATATTTAAATCATATTTATTTTTAAGTTTTTGTAAAGTGGAAGATTTTTTAAAAAACAACAACAACTCATTATCCAATATTAAACGCTTAATACTGCTTGAGTCATTATCATAATTCTTATTTGATATGATTATCTCCTTCTTTGAAAATTCATGAAAGAGCTTTTCAAATAATAAAAAGTTCAAAATGTAGAGCCTAAAAAAGTTAATTGATCGTTTATTAAATTCAGAAATTAAATCCTTTGTTTTTGAATCAGCGGTAGATTTTGAATATAATAATTGCAAAACCTTAATTCTAATGTGCCTTCGATTTAACATACAATGAACTTGAGTGCAAATGTATTTAATTTTAAGTTATAATGGAGTCATAAAACTGTATATTTGAATACTTCAAATGAAAGAACTTAAATACTTAAATAAATTCTTTTTAAAGTATAGGAATAAAATTATAATCGGAATTCTAATTACTATTATTGCAAGGATTTTTGCACTTGTTGCTCCTAATTTGGTAGGTGACTCAATAACATTAATCGAAAAATATTTTCTTGAAAACTCTATCAATGAGAATTTACTTAAAGAAAAACTTTTAATCAATATATTTTTAATCATTGGATCTGCCTTTGTTGCAGGTATATTTACTTTTCTTATGAGACAAACATTAATCAATGTATCAAGATATATTGAGTTTGATTTAAAAAATGAGATTTATAATAAATATCAAGAATTGGATCAAAAATTTTATAAAAACAATAGAACTGGTGATTTGATGAATAGGATAAGTGAAGATGTTAGCAAAGTTAGAATGTATGTAGGTCCAGCATTAATGTATACCATTAATACAATAGCACTTTTTATTATAATTATATCTTACATGATCAGTGTAGCACCAGCTCTAACAGCTTATACAATTATTCCATTACCAATTCTTTCATTTTTAATTTTTAAACTCAGTAAAAAAATTAATGTTAAGAGTAAAAAAGTACAAGAATCACTTTCCAGAATTACAACTTATACACAAGAATCATTTAGTGGTATTTCAGTTATTAAATCTAATACTATTGAAAAAGAAGTTATTAATTCAATGATGAATTATTCAAACGATACAAAGCAAAAGAATATTGATTTAGCAAAATTTCAATCATGGTTTTTTCCAATGATGATTCTTTTAATTGGCATAAGTAACATTATTGTAATATTTATAGGTGGAAAACAGTACATAAATAATGAAATCGATTTAGGAGTTTTAGCAGAGTTTATTATTTACGTAACAATGTTAACCTGGCCTGTTGCAACAGTTGGCTGGGTAACTTCAATTGTTCAACAAGCAGAAGCATCACAAAAAAGGATTAATGAGTTTTTAAAAGAAAAAAGCAATATTAAAAATCAATTTTATGAAAATTATGATTTTAAAGGTGAAATAGAATTTAATAATGTAAAATTGATTTATCCTGAAACTAAAATTGTTGCAATAAATAATTTGAGTTTTAAAATTGATAATGGAAAATCATTAGGAATAATTGGAGGGGTAGGTTCCGGAAAATCAACAATAGCTGAGTTAATTTTGAGGAATTACGACCCTAATAATGGTGAAGTATTAATTGATAATAAGGACTTAAAAAAACACAATTTAAATATTGTAAGGCAAAATATTGGCTATGTTCCCCAAAGTACATTTTTGTTTTCAGACTCAATCTCAAACAATATAAAATTTGGAAATATTAATGCATCAGAAGATGATGTAATAAGATTTTCAAAATTTGCTAATGTTCATAAAGACATCGATAGCTTTTATGATAAATACAATTCAGTACTAGGTGAAAGGGGAATAAATCTATCAGGTGGTCAAAGACAAAGAATTGCAATTGCAAGAGCTTTAATTAAAAAACCAAAAATCATTATTCTAGATGATAGTCTTTCAGCAGTTGATACTGAAACAGAAGACAAAATTTTTAAAAATATATTAAATGATATTACTAATTGTACTAAAATTATAATTAGTCATAGAATATCTACTGTCAAACATTGTGATAAAATAATTGTTATGAACGAAGGTAAAAAAGTTCAGGAAGGAAGCCATTCTGAGCTAATAAAAGGAAAAGGTTATTACAGTGAAATTTATAATCAACAGATTAAGGGCAAATAAATCATTTTAATTTTGCTGTTTGATTTATTTTACTCATTTTTGAACGAATATAATATTTAATAAATGGAAGAAAATAATAATAATGTTAATGAAGACATTTTCTCAAAAGTTTTGAGAGCAGGAAGAAGAACTTATTTTTTTGATGTAAGATCTACAAAAGCTGGAGATTATTACTTAACAATATCTGAAAGCAAAAAATTCACAAACGAGGATGGCACTTTTTATTTCAAAAAGCATAAGATTTACCTATATAAAGAAGATTTTCAAAATTTTTCTGAAATATTAGGTGAAATGACCAAGTATATCATTGATGAAAAAGGAAGTGAAGTTATTAGTGAAATACACGACAAAGACTATAAAGCCAAAAAAGCTGAAGAAGAAAATACTGAAGAAAAAAAAGATGATAGCTCAAAAGATGATAGTTCAGATAAATTTACAGATGTGAGTTTTGAAGATATTTAATCTTTCTTGAAAGGTCTTTTTAAGACTTTAAAAAAATCATTTTTATCATCATAATCATCATCAATTCCATAGATAATTTTTTCCTTATCTAATTCTGAGTAGGTTCCAAATAATCTATCCCAGATTGAAAAAATATTACCATAATTTGTATCAGTGTATGGTAAATATGAATGATGGTGTACTTTGTGCATGTCTGGTGTAACAATTAGGTAAGACATTATCTTATCTGTTTGAGAATTAAGTTTAATATTGGCATGATTAAATTGTGAAAAAACAACTGATAATGACTGGTATAGAAAAACTATTGCTATTGATGATTCAGAAACAAAAACTGCAAAAACAGTAAAAATAAATCTAACAAGACTTTCAATTGGATGATGTCTATTAGCAGTAGTTGTATCAACATGTTTATCAGAGTGATGAACAGCATGAACTAACCACAGAGGTTTAATTTTATGTTGTACATAATGAGCTAAATAAGCACCTATAAAGTCTAAAATCATTAAAC
>JAYNRW010000011.1:4644-24059 GCA_038114965.1 Flavobacteriaceae bacterium
TTATGTTGTACATAATGAGCTAAATAAGCACCTATAAAGTCTAAAATCATTAAACTTAATAGAACTCTTAGAAATCCATCAATATTTAATATTGAAATTAAACCAAATTCATTTTTTGAAACATAATCACATGAGATAACAATTAAAAAAGCTAGAGAAAAGTTTACAATTATTGTGGTTAAAGTGAGTAAAATATTAGTTATGGCATGCTTGAACTTATTGTAAGAAAAAACTCTAAAAGGTATAAATCCTTCTATTATCCAAAAACCTGTAATTCCCAGAGCTAAAATTAAACCTCTTTGTGTTGATGAAATATTATCAAAAAAATATATTATTTGATCTAACATGCAATAAAATTAAAAATTAAATTTGTAAAAAAAAGAAATGGCAAGAACACCTTCTAATATGATTGAATTAGGGTCAAAAGCACCTGATTTTAAATTAGTTAATACCATAGATAATAAATTAATATCATCTAATGATTTTTATAATAAGGAAGGTGTTTTAATTATGTTTATTTGTAATCATTGTCCTTTTGTTATACATGTAATTGATGAAATAGTTAATATCAGTAAAGAATATGAAAATAATATTTCATTTATTGCTATTTCAAGTAATGATGTTGTAAACTACCCAGATGATTCACCAGAATTAATGAAATTGCTAGCTAAAGAAAAAGAATTTAATTTTCCATATTTATATGATGAATCTCAAGAAGTAGCTAAAATGTATGATGCTGCTTGCACACCTGATTTTTTTCTTTACGATTCAGAAAAAAAATTAGTATATAGAGGTCAACTTGATGGATCTAGACCTGGAAATGAAATCCCTGTTACTGGATTCGATTTAAGAAATGCAATTGATTGCTTAATTAGTAATGTTGAAAATACTGAAGTTCAAAAACCAAGTATTGGGTGCAACATAAAATGGAAGTAAACTAAAAGCCAATTTCACAATAGTGATACAATCTGAATAACTTTAGATCTTCCTCTTCATACTCATCTTCAAATTCATCTAAAACAATTTGTATATCATCTGATTCAAGATCATTAAAGAAATCTAATAGCTCATCATGAGACTCCTCATCAAATAAATCATCAATAATGTACCTTAAATTTAATTTTGTCCCGGAATATATTATTGTTTCAAGATCTTTTAACACTTGATTATACTCAACATTTTTTGCAGATGCCATTTCCTCTATATTCAACTTTTTATCAACAGATTGAATAAAGAATAGTTTTAATGAAGAATTTATACCAGAAGATTTTATAATAGTATCAAAAGGTCTTTCTACAGCATTTTCATCTACATATTTACTTATCACGTCTATAAATTTATCTCCAAACTTTTTAGCTTTAACCTCTCCTACTCCAACTATTGTAGATAATTCTTCCTGAGAGATGGGATATTTTAATGTCATTTCTTCAATAGAGGATTCTTGAAAAACAGCAAAGGGAGGTATATTAAGATCTTTAGATATAGATTTTCTCAAATCAATCAAAATTTTATGAAGATGTTCATCTATAACAAATGATTTCTTTTCAGATTTATTTACTGATATAGTTTCATTTGAAAAATCTCTATCAATTGAAAGTAAAAATGATTTTTGATTTTTGATAAAATCTTCTCCCTTTTCTGTTAATTTTAAAACTCCGTATTCTTCTACTTTTTTAAGTAATAAACCATCAACAATCATTTTTCTAAGTAGTGACTTCCAGAAAATCAAATCATTATGTTTTCCTTTTCCAAAAAAAGGTTTTGATGATGAATTATGTGCTTTTAAAGTCGAAGTTTCAAAACCAAATATAAATGATGACATATCCTTTAATTTATATTTTTGATTTGTACTTTTTATTGATTCTAACACTAATTTTACATCATTTTTAACTTCAATGGTTTCTTTTGGATCTTTAGAGTTATCATCCATTTTATTTCCTAATCCATTTATTTCATCATACTTTTCACCAAAATAATTAAGAATAAATTTTCTTCTTGACATTGATGTTTCACAATATGATGCTACCTCTTCTAGTAATGAGAGTCCCAATTCTTGTTCAGAGATAGGTTTTCCAGATAAAAATTTTTCTAATTTTTCAATATCATCGTAGGAGTAAAAGGCTAGACAATGTCCTTCACCTCCATCTCTACCAGCTCTTCCAGTTTCTTGATAATATGATTCTAAACTTTTGGGAATATCGTAATGTATAACGTACCTAATGTCAGGTTTATCAATGCCCATTCCAAAAGCTATTGTTGCAACTATAACATCACAGTCATGCATTAAAAAATATTCTTGATTTCTAGATCTATTTTTTTGTTCAAGACCAGCATGATATGGAAGAGCATTAATATTGTTTAAAGTCAATAGATTAGCAAAATCTTCAACTTTTTTTCTTGATAAACAATATATAATACCAGAGTTACCTTGGTTTCTTTTTATAAATGATATGATTTGTTTATCAATTGTATCGTCTTTTTTTCTAATCTCATAAAACAAATTGGGTCTATTAAAAGATGATTTAAATATTTTGGGTTCACTTAAATCTAAGTTTTTGATTATGTCATCTTGAACTTTAGGTGTTGCTGTTGCAGTTAAAGCAGTTATTTTTATTCTTGGGTCAATTTTTTTTACAACGTTAAATATGTTTCTATAATCAGGTCTAAAATCATGTCCCCATTCAGAAATACAATGTGCCTCATCTACTGCTACAAATGATATTTTTTGATTTTTTAAAAAATCAATATTGTAATCCTTAGATAATGATTCAGGTGCCATATACAATAATTTAGTTATACCTGATGAAACTCCTTCCTTAACTCTAGAAATTTCAGATTGTGTTAAAGAAGAATTTAAAACACAAGCAATTAAATCATTATCAAAAACACCTTTTAAAACATCAACTTGATTTTTCATCAAAGCAATCAACGGTGAAACAATAATAGCCATACCTTCCATGCAAATTGCTGACATTTGATAACATAGTGACTTCCCACCACCTGTTGGCATTATTACTAAGTTGTTGTTGTGATTTATAATTGATGTAATTATATCTTGCTGATTATCTCTAAATGATGAAAATCCAAAATATTTTTTTAATACACTGGTTAGTTCAGTCTGTGTTGACATTTTTGAAACTAAATAAGGTATATTTGTACCTTAGTTAAACTAAATATAGCTTAATTTACAGTTTGAATAATTAAAAAAATCAATAAAGTTTTGAACAAATTAGATTTAAAAAAAATTTCAAAAGATATTTTAGATAATCAGATAGATTCGATTAATAAACTTGAAAAATCATTTGATAAAAACTTTGAAAGTATAATTGATTTTTTAGGAAAAATTAAAGGCAGAATAATAATTACTGGAATTGGTAAAAGTGCAATTATAGGAATGAAAATTTCTGCAACATTAAATTCTACTGGTTCTCCATCAATATTCATGCATGGATCGGATGCATTGCATGGTGATCTTGGGGTTATTACTAAGGATGATGTTGTATTGTGTTTTTCAAAAAGCGGAAACAATACAGAAACTATTGACTTAGTCAAACAAATAAAAAAATTAAAAATAAATTTAATTGGAATTACATCTGAAAAAGATTCTTTTCTGGGAAAAAATTCAGATAAATCCATAGTTTACAAAATTGAAAAGGAGGCATGTCCAAATAATTTAGCACCAACAACAAGCACTAGTATACAGCTTTTAATTGGTGATACAATTGCAATTTGTTTAATGTATTTAAAAGGTTTTAAAACTGAAGATTTTGCAAAATATCATCCATCAGGATCTTTAGGAAAAAAACTAACATTAACTGTTAAAGATTTAGTTAATGAAGATTTAATTCCAGGAATTAATATTAATAGCAAATTCAAAGATGCCATAGAAGAAATATCTTCAAAAATGTATGGAGCAACTGCTATATTAAAAAATCAAAAAGTTGTTGGTATCATTACTGACGGAGATGTTAGAAGAACAATAAAGAACTTTAAAGACCCATTAGAATTAGATGTTTCTAAAATTATGAGCTCTGAACCAAAAGTAATCGATAGTAAAACTTTAGCTTCAGATGCACTGAAAATTATGAATGATAATAAAATAACTCAGATTATTGTTGTTGAAAAAGGTAGTTATTTAGGAATGGTTCACATGCATCAAATCTTAAATTCAGGAATATGAACGAAAGACTGAAAGATCCAAATGAAATGTCATTTTTAGATCATCTTGAAGACCTAAGATGGCATATATTAAGATCGTTCTTGGCTATAGTTTTTTTTGGATTTATTGCATTTATTTTTAAAGATTTCATTTTTAACAAAATTATTTTTGGACCTAAAAGTGTTGATTTCTTTACATATCGAACACTTTGTGAATTATCAAATTTTTTCGGCTTAAATGATAGTTTTTGTATAAACGAAATGCCTTTTAGAATTCAGAGTAGAACAATGTCTGGTCAATTTTCAGCTCATATTTGGACATCAATTGCTGCAGGATTCGTTATTTCTTTTCCATATGTTTTGTATCAATTTTGGAGTTTTATAAGTCCTGGTTTGTATCAAAATGAAAAAAAACATGCAAGAGGTTTTATTTTTATTTCCAGTTTACTTTTTTTTATTGGTGTATTGTTTGGATATTATGTAATCTGTCCTCTATCAATTAACTTTTTAGGAAATTACACTGTTAGTGAAGAAATTTTTAATGATTTTGACCTTAGTAGCTACATTGGATTAGTTAGGGCATCTGTTTTAGCCTCAGGTTTAATTTTCGAGTTGCCAATAATCATTTATTTCTTAACTAAGATTGGATTAGTAACACCTGAATTTTTAATTAAGTACAGGAAATTTGCACTTGTAGGAGTTTTGGTATTAGCAGCTGTTATCACACCTCCAGACGTAGCTAGTCAAATTATCGTGGCTATTCCAATAGTAATATTGTACCAAATAAGTATTTATATTTCAAGAATTGTTGTAAAAAATAATAATTAGTTATGAAACTTGAAGCAAGAAAAATTGAAAAATCATACAGCTCTAGAAAAGTAGTTAAAGGGGTTGACCTTGAATTAAAACAGGGTGAGATTGTTGGTTTATTAGGACCTAATGGAGCGGGAAAAACAACATGTTTCTATATGATTGTTGGATTAATTAAATGTGATAATGGAGTAATTTCTATAAATAATAATGATATCTCTTTAGAACCAATGTATAAGAGAGCAAAACAAGGAATTGGTTATCTAGCTCAAGAGGCTTCTGTTTTTAGAAAATTAACAGTTGAACAAAATATTAAAGCTGTTTTAGAATTGACTGATAAAACAAAAATTGAGCAAGAAAACGATTTAGAAAACTTGATAAAGGAATTTAGTCTTGAAAAAGTCAGAAAAAACAGAGGTGACCTTCTATCTGGAGGCGAAAGAAGAAGAACAGAAATTGCAAGGGCTTTAGCTACCGAACCCAAGTTTCTATTACTAGATGAACCTTTCGCAGGAGTTGACCCAATTGCAGTTGAAGAAATTCAAAAAATTATTGCTCATCTTAAAACAAAAAACATTGGAGTTCTAATAACTGATCATAATGTTCAAGAAACACTTGCAATAACAGACAGAACATATCTCATGTTCGAGGGAAAAATATTAAAAAGTGGTAAACCTGAGGAATTAGCTAAAGATGAGATGGTAAGAAAAGTATATTTAGGACAAAATTTTATTTATAGAAGAAAAAATTTAAAGTTCGATAATGTTGACTGATTATATTCAAATTTTTTGTGGATCTGGTATTGATGCACTTGAATTAAAAAATAGACTTAATGATATAAGTATATACCCAATAATTAAAGATGAAAGTAAATCTGGCAATTTAGCTGGATTTGGAATTCCAAACTACATGTACTCACACAAAGTATTTATTCATAAAGATCAATTCGAAGATGCTTCTTTGTTTATTCCTGAAATAATAAAACAAGACAAAATATAGGCTAAAATCATAAAACTTAGCAAAGAAGCTAGCTCTGCATCATATACAAAAGAAAAAATTATTATAACTAGTTGAAGTAAGATCAAAACAAAAAGAAATTGTTTTTCGTCTTTATTTTTTAATGATTTAAATGAATAAAATTTAAAATCACTTATCATTAAAAATGAAAAAACAAGAACAATTGAAATCAAAACAAATTCATTTAAATAAAGAAGCAATGAAGGCAATCCTAAAAAAAACATAGCATTAGCGGGTGTTGGTAAACCTTTAAAATGGTTGGAACTTTCAAGAAGATTAAATTTTGACAATCTGTAAATTGAAGAAAGTATAATTATTAAAGGAGTGAGTTTTACATATAAAGAAAATTCGTGAATAGACAGATAATAAATTAGAAGAAATGCAGGCACTACAGCAAAAGATATTAGGTCAGAAAAAGAATCTAATTGAGAGCCTAAATTGGATTTAACGTTAAGGAACTTTGCAAAAAAACCATCTAAAAAATCAAAAATTGCTGCAATAAAAATTAATAAAATTATACAGTGATACTTTTCAGAATTAGAATATCCAAAACTTTCAACAAATAAGAAAAATAAGGCAAAACAACCCAGTAAAGCATTACAAATAGTAAGAAAGTTTGGAAGGTGTTTGATAAATTTCAAATCTTAGGTTAAGTTTATAATATAAACAAATTTAAAATTTAATTCTTGAATATTTATAAAGCGCTTTTAATTACAACGATTGGAGGATTGTTATTTACAGCTGCCTGGCCTACATATGGTTTTTTTCCGCTCGTATTTTTGGGGTTAATCCCTTTTTTGTATGTCAATGAATTTTATAAAGAAAGAAATATTTTTTTAGTTTTTTTTGTTGGTTTTTTTATTTGGAATATTACTTCTACATATTGGCTTTCATATGCAACTATTTTTGGTTATCTCTTCGCATGCACAGTAAATTCATTTATGATGACTATAGTTTTTTACTTATTTAGAAAAGTAAAAATTAAAACAAATGAAAAATTAGGATTTATATTTCTAATTACAGTTTGGATATGTTATGAAAAACTTCATTTGGTTTGGGATTTTTCATGGCCATGGTTAATTTTTGGGAATGTTTTTTCTGAAAGCACTTGGATAATTCAGTGGTATGAATACACTGGTGTTTTTGGAGGTACTTTATGGGTTTTAGTTACTAATATTTTATTGTTTAAAATTTATTCAAATTATTTAAAAGGTGTTCAATCAAAAAGATTAATCTATTCACTCATATCAATATTAATAATTCCATCAATAATATCCTTTGGAATATATAAAACTTTTGAGGAAGATGGTGAAATTAAAAATATTTCGATAGTCCAACCTAATGTAGATCCATATTCGAAAAAGTACTCTATAACAAATAATGACAATTTGAATTATCTTAAAAATATAATAGAAGAAAATAAAATTGAAAACTCTTTAATTCTCTTCCCAGAAACATTTTTTTCAGAGGGAGTTCAAATAAATAGTTATTATTATAATGAATTGTCTAATAAGATTCGTGATTTAAATTCAAAACATAAAAATGAAATCTTAAGCGGAATAGAATTATATGAAGTTTTGTATGACTCAACCGAATTAAAAGAATTTTCTAATAAAATTGGAGATAATAGATGGATCAACATCTACAATAGTGCTATATATTTTAATGATAAAACTGATTATTATCACAAATCAAAACTTGTAGTAGGCGTTGAAAAAATGCCATATCGAAATATTTTAGAACCAATTTTAGGTCAAGTATTATTAGATTTTGGCGGTTTATCTCTTACAAGAGGATTTCAAAATAGGAGACATGCCTTTAAATCCTCAAATTATAATATATCACCGATTATATGTTATGAATCAATTTATGGTGAATATTTAACAGATTATATAAAAGATGGCGGAAAAGTGTTAGCTATAATTACTAATGATGCTTGGTGGGATTACACTGAAGGCCACAGACAACATTTTTCATATGCAAAGTTAAGAGCTATAGAAACTAGAAAGAATGTAATAAGAAGTGCTAATACAGGCATTTCAGGTATAATTGACTCAAAAGGAGATGAAATAATTAAAACTGAATACAATCAAGAAACTATTCTTTCTGGAAATTATAAGGAAAATGATATTATAACTTTCTACGTTAAATATGGAGATTATATTTATAGAATAGCCTTATTTTTCGTTATTATTATTTTTTCTTACTATTTATCCTTAAAATTATCACCAAGAAAATAACATTTCTTCAATTAAATGTTATTTTTTGAAGAAAGTGTTGCACAAGATCAATAAAAATATATTTTTGCAAATTAAAATAAATAATTATGTATTGGACACTAGAATTAGCATCTTATTTAAGTGACGCACCATGGCCTGCTAGTAAAGATGAATTAATTGATTATGCTATTAGAACCGGTGCTCCTTTAGAAGTAGTTGAAAATTTACAAGCTATGGAGGAGGAGGAGGAAGAAATTTACGAATCTATTCAAGAAATATGGCCCGATTTTCCTACTGAAGAAGATTATTTATGGAATGAAGAAGAATATTAAAACAATTTAAAATAATATATTAAAAGTCTCCTCCGGAGGCTTTTTTTTTAACTAAATTTGATGTTTTACAAAATGAATCTACTTAATTCAATATTAAAAGTTTTTGTTGGAGATAAAGCAAAAAAGGATATTAAAGAGATTTCCCCTTTAGTATCAAAAATAAATTCAATCGAAGATGAATTTATAAAATTATCCAATGATGAATTAAGATCTAAAACAGAAAAATTTAAATCTGAAATTTCTAATATTAAAAATCCATATCAGATTAAAATTGATTTAATAAACGAAAAAATAGAAAATGAAAGTAGTATTGACCAAAAAGAAAGTTTTTATAATGAAATTGAAGGTCTTGAAAATACATATTTAGATGAAATTGATAAATACTTAAATGATATTTTACCTCAAGCATTCTGCGTAGTAAGAGAAACTGCTAGGAGATTTACTGAAAATAATGAGATAATTGTAGCTGCAAATGATTATGATATCAAACTGTCTTCAACAAAGTCTTATGTGAAAATAGAAAGCAATAAAGCTATATGGATTAATAACTGGGATGCTGCTGGAAAAAACATAATCTGGGATATGGTTCATTATGATGTGCAACTTATTGGAGGAATTGTTCTTCATAATGGTAAAATCGCCGAAATGCAAACTGGTGAAGGTAAAACTTTAGTTGCAACACTTCCAGTCTATTTAAATGCATTGACAGGAAATGGAGTGCATCTTGTAACTGTTAATGATTATTTGGCAAAACGAGATTGCGCTTGGATGTCTCCGATATTTCAATTCCATGGAATGAGCGTTGATTGTATCGACCATTATAAACCACATTCTATTGAAAGAAGAAATGCATACTTGGCTGATATAACCTATGGAACAAATAATGAATTTGGCTTTGATTATTTGAGGGATAATATGGCTCATAAATTAGATGATAGAGTTCAGAGAAGACATTCTTATGCAATAGTTGACGAAGTTGATTCTGTTTTAATTGATGATGCTAGAACACCTTTAATTATATCCGGACCTATCCCGCAGGGCAATAACCATGAATTCAATGAACTAAAACCTAAAATATCATCATTAGTACAGATTCAAAGACAACTTATTACACAAATTCTTGCTGAGAGTAAAAAATTATTTTCTAATGGTAACGAAGAAGATGGAGGTTTTAAATTATTGCAAGCTTACCGTGGGTTACCAAAAACAAAAGCATTGATAAAGTTTTTAAGTGAGGAAGGAATAAAACAAACCCTACTCAAGACTGAAAATTTTTATATGCAAGATAACAATAGGGAAATGCCAAAAGTTGATGCTGACTTATATTTTACTATCGATGAAAAAAACAACCAGATTGAATTAACTGATAAAGGGATTGAACATTTATCACAAGATGTAAATGATTCAAAATTCTTTATTCTTCCTGATATATCAATAAAAATATCAGAAATTGAAAACAAAAATTTAAAGCCAGAAAATGAGGCAGAAGAGAAAGAAAAAGTTTACTCAGAATTCAGTGTTAAAAGTGAAAGAATACACACTTTAAATCAGCTACTTAAAGCGTATACTTTGTTTGAAAAGGATATTGAATATGTTGTAATGGATAACAAGGTGAAGATCGTTGATGAACAAACTGGAAGAATCATGGAAGGTAGAAGATATTCAGATGGTCTTCATCAAGCCATTGAAGCTAAAGAAAATGTCAAGATTGAAGATGCAACACAAACCTTTGCTACTATTACTCTTCAAAATTACTTCAGAATGTATCGTAAACTCTCAGGAATGACTGGAACAGCAGTTACTGAACAAGGTGAGTTTTGGGACATTTATAAACTAGATGTTGTTGAAATACCTACAAATAGACCTGTTATTAGAAAAGATGATAATGATCTTATATATAAGACAAAAAGAGAAAAGTATAATGCTGTAATAAATAATGTTAGTGAAATTGTAAATGATGGAAGACCAGTACTAATTGGAACAACATCTGTAGAAATTTCTGAACTATTATCTAGAATGTTAAATATTAAAAATATTAAACATAATGTTTTAAATGCTAAGCTACACAAGAAAGAAGCAGATATTGTTGCTGAAGCTGGCAAAGCCGGTATA
This sequence comes from Flavobacteriaceae bacterium, assembly GCA_038114965.1. Taxonomy (GTDB): domain Bacteria; phylum Bacteroidota; class Bacteroidia; order Flavobacteriales; family Flavobacteriaceae; genus Eutrophosalina. The sequence continues at coordinate 15,293 of JAYNRW010000011.1, forward strand.
GTAACAATAGCAACCAATATGGCTGGTAGAGGAACTGATATTAAAATATCTGATGAAATAAAAGAAAGAGGTGGCTTAGCTATAATTGGAACAGAAAGACACGATTCAAGAAGGGTTGATAGACAATTAAGGGGAAGATCCGGAAGACAAGGTGACCCAGGGAGCTCACAATTTTATGTTTCATTGGAAGATAATTTAATGAGGCTTTTTGGATCAGATAAAGTAGCTAGAATGATGGATAAAATGGGTCACAAAGATGGTGAAGTAATTCAGCATTCACTTATGACAACAACAATTGAAAGAGCACAGAAGAAAGTTGAAGAAAATAATTTTGGCATAAGAAAAAGATTATTAGAATATGATGATGTTATGAATCTACAAAGAGAAGTCATCTACACAAAAAGAAAAAATGCTCTAGATGTTAATAGACTTAAAGTAGATATTGCAAATATGATTTATGAAACAGTTGAATCAATTTATATATCAGCAAAAAATAATAATGATTTTAAATCATTTGAGTTCGACCTAATCAGATTCTTTTCAATCACTTCTCCTTTCAGTAAAGATGAGTTTGAAAATTTAGATCAAAATAGAATTATTGATGATCTATATAATGTTGTTTTAAAACATTATGAGAAAAAGAATCATGAAAACTCATTAAAAGTTTTCCCTGTTGTTAAAAATGTCTTTGAAAATCCTCAGAATAAGTTTGAAAGAATCGTAGTTCCATTTACTGATGGAAAGAAAACTATGAATATCGTGACAGACCTTAAAAAGGCTTATGAATCTGAGGGAAAGGAATTAATTAATGATTTTGAAAAAAATATATCATTAGCTATTCTTGACGATACATGGAAGACACACTTAAGAAAAATGGATGAGTTAAAGCAATCTGTACAATTAGCAGTTCATGAACAAAAAGATCCTTTACTTATTTATAAGTTTGAAGCTAAAGAACTATTTTTTAGTATGATTGATCAACTTAATAAAGATATATTAACATTTTTGTTTAAGGGTGAGTTACCATCAAAAAATCCTAATGAAATAACTGAAGACAGGCAAACTCGAAGAAGAGAAAGATATAATACTTCTAAAGAAGAGATCTTAAACAGTGACGAGATGGCAAATAGAAACAGAGAAGTTGGAGCCAGCGCCTCTAGTGGAAACTCCGTAGTTGAAACTATTGTAAGAGAGCAGAGAAAAATTGGAAGAAATGAAAGAGTGAAAATTAAGAATATTCAAACAGGCGAGGTTAAAGAATTAAAGTATAAACAAGCTGAACCTTTAATACAAACTGGAACATGGATCTTAAATGAAAATTAAAGAAAATGAATGTTTTAATAATTGGTCCTCATCCCCCCTTAAAAGGTGGAATTTCTGATTTCAATCATCAACTATATTTACATTTAGAAGAATTTAAAAATTGTTATTTAATAAGCTTTGACAGAAACTATCCTTTTTTTTTAAGGAATAAAAAAAAACAAATTTCAAGTCAGAAAAAAGAAAATAAAAATATTTTAAATATAAACCCGTATAATCCATTTACCTGGTGGAAAATTAAACGTTTAATAAAAGAAAAGAAAATAAACTATGTTATAACAACATACTGGACACCAATTACTGGTTTAGCCTATTTATTAATCAATAAGTCTTATACTTTAAACTCAAAAAAAATAGGATTATTTCACAATGTATTCCCTCATGAAAATTATTTATTTAGCAAAATAATTTTAAGATTATACATCAATTCGCTTGATACCTTAATAACATTATCTGAACAAACTTCAAAACAAATTAAATCTTTTTCAAAAAGAGAATCACAGACATTATTTCATCCGATTGATGACCTAAAAATGGCTTCAAAAGAAGAGTCTTTGAGGAAACTTAAATTAAATAAAAACAATAAATATATTTTATTCTTAGGAATGATAAGAAAATACAAAGGGCTTGAATTATTATTAAAAAGCTTCAAAAACATTATTGATTTTGATAATAAAATTAAACTTATAATAGCAGGTGAGTTTATTGAAAATAAAAAAAAATATATCAATTTAATAGATAAATTATCATTAAAAAATCATGTGATCTTTAGCAATGGCTTTATTCGTAAGAGAGATATAAAATATTACATGGGGGCATCTGAAATTATAGTTCAACCTTATATAACTGCTACACAAAGTGGAATAACAGCATTGGGTATTTCATTCGAAAAAATTAATGTTACAACAGGCGAAGGAGGTATAAAAGAAATGATTAATAATGAAAATGGATACATATGCCGTAAAGATTATGAATCCATTTCAAAAAATATAATTAAAGCACTAACTTCAAATAACTCAAAAAAATTAAAAAATTTATCAACCTTAAAGAAAAAATTTTCCTGGAATAATTTTTGTAAAGAATTATTAAAAAAAATTTAGATTGAAAAAAATCATTTACATTATTATACTATTTATTAATTTAAATTTAAACTCACAAACTAATTATTCAGAAGCTTATTTTGCATCAGGTTGTTTTTGGTGTGTTGAGTCAATTTATGAGAGTCTAAATGGTGTTAGTGAAGTTCAATCAGGGTACTCTGGTGGAAAAACTAAAAACCCTGATTACTACCAGGTTTTAACTGGAAAGACAGGCCATGCTGAAACAGTTAAAGTAATATATGATTCAAAAAAAATATCATTTAAAAAATTAGTTGAAGTTTTTTTTGCATCACATGATCCAACAACCTTAAATCGGCAAGGTCCTGATATTGGAACACATTATAGATCAATTGCATTTTATAAAAATGATTCAGAAAAAAATATTATCAAAAATGAAATTCAAAGATTATTGGATAATAAAATTTATAAAAGAATTGTTACTGAAGTAACTAAATTTGAAATATTCTACATCGCAGAGGATTATCATCAAGATTACAAAATAAATAATCCTAATAATCCTTACATATGGAAAGTTTCTGTTCCTAGAATAAATGATTTTAAAAAGAAATTTCCAGAATTACTAAAGTAATTTTCTTTCTAATCTATCAAATATTACAGTGTAAAATAAATAAGAAACTGTAATTCCGATTAAAGAACCTATAATTATATCAGATGGATAATGTACACCTAAATAAACTCTACTATACGCTACAAGTGAAGCCCAAATAAATAATGAATAATATTCTTTTTTTCTATTCATAAACAAAATAAAAATTGTAGCAATTACAAAAGAATTTGAAGCATGTGCAGAAAAGAAACTATAAAGACCTCCACAATCTTCTTTTACAATACGTATAAGATTTTGTATTTGATCATCGTGACATGGTCTGAGTCTTTGAATTGAATATTTAAACAGATTAGATAATTGATCACTAATGATTATTAAAAAAACAATTGATAATATGTAAATGGAGTATACTTTATATAATTTATATTTTTTATAACTGGATTTTAAACTCTGAAAGAGCAAGAAAAGCAATAATAAATAGAGAGGAATATGGGTAAACTTGTTGGTTATTATTAACCACAAATCATCAAATTTTTCAGAGCCAAAAGAATTTAGAAATATTAACAAATTTCTATCTAATTCTAATATTAAGTCCATATTATCTTAATCCGTACTTGTCAAAAAGATAAACCAATGATGCAATAGCTCCTGAACCCATTTCTAATTCTCTTTTATTGATAGCATCAAAGGTGTCAATTTCAGTATGATGATAATCAAAATATCTTTGAGAGTTAGGTCTTAATCCAGCTAAAATATTGCTATCAGTCTTTAAATTGGCTATATCTGCACCACTACCACCTTTAATAAAAACATTTATAAAATATGGTGCAAAATATTTTTTCCATTCTAAAAGTTTAATAAAATCATCATTATTTGTTGTAAAGGAAAAACCGAGAGGTCTAAAACCTCCTGCATCAGATTCAATAGCAAAAATATGATTTAAGTTTTGTCTATCAGAAACTTCTTTGTACTTAAGAGAACCTCTTAAACCATTTTCTTCATTTATATACAATACTACTCTTATAGTTCTTTTTGGAATATAATTAATTTTATTAAATATATTTAGAAGATCCATAGAGTGAACAACACCTGCACCATCATCGTGACTTCCATCTCCTATATCCCAAGAATCTAAATGACCTCCTACTAAGATAATTTCATTTGGAAATTCGGATCCTTTTTTTTCTGCTATAACATTGTAAGACTGAGCATCTGGAAGTTGTTTACACTGTTGCCTAAAAAGAAATTTAAGATCAGGTTTAATTTTTAAAAGACTACTTAATTTATCGGCACCATTAGTACTAATAGCAGCACCCGGTATTCGTTTACTTGCAGGCAGATCTCCATAAGTTAATCCTCCAGTATGTGGATAATCATCATTCCTTAAAGTCATTGATCTAACTATTACTCCAATAGCGCCATATTTAGATGCTTCCATTGCTCCTAAAGCACGATGATCAACAGCTCTACCGTATGCAGTGAAAGTTGTTATAAATTCTGGTTCCATAGGTCTGTTGAAAAAAACAATTTTACCATCAATCTTATCCTTACCCAATTCTTCAAGTTCTTTAAGACTAAAAACCTCAATAACATTTGCCTTTAAACCAACTGATGGTGTTGCGACTGAACCACCCAATGCAGCTATTGGAACATTAAAAGTAATTCCAGGTTCTGTTTCTATTAACGCAAATTCTTTAGGACCCCTAACCCATCTTGGAACCATAACCGGCTGAAGCCATACTTTATCAAAACCAAGTTGATCAAGCTCTGATTTGGTATATTCAATTGCTCTTTGAGCCTCAAGTGAACCAGAAAGTCTTCCACCAATTTGATTTGATAAATAGTCTAACCATTCATAAGCCTTGCTTTTGGTCAGAGAAGTATCAAAAATATTTTTAATAACAACATCATCTTGAGAATATGATGAATTAAGAAATATAAAAAAAATAAATACTAATTTTTTCATTACTTTTTTCCAGAGAATTTTGCAACTTCCTTATCAGAGATTTGATCATTTTCTGAAAGTATAAATAATCTTTCAATAACATTTCTAAGTTCTCTAACATTACCTTTCCAATCATATGATTTCATTTTTTTCATACCAGTTTCATCAACAAATATTCTTTTATTTTCATACTGATTTGATAGTAAAGAAATGAAATGTTCAATTAAAATCGGAATATCATTTTTTCTATCATTTAATGGTGGAACATTTAATTCAATTACAGATATTCTGTGATACAAATCTTCTCTAAATTTATTCTCAGAAATCAATTCAGAAATATTTTTATTTGTAGCTGCAATAACTCTGGTATCAACATAAATATCTTTTTCACTACCAACTTTTTGAATTTTATTTTCTTGAATAGCTCTAAGAACTTTTGATTGAGCTGACATACTCATATCACCAATTTCATCAAGAAATATGGTGCCATTATTAGCAGCTTCAAATTTTCCAGTTCTGTCTTTATGAGCAGATGTGAATGAACCTTTTATATGACCAAACAATTCGCTTTCAATTAATTCAGAAGGAATAGCAGCACAATTTACCTCTATAAAAGGACCATCACTTCTAAGACTATTTGAATGGATTTGTCTAGCAACAAGTTCTTTTCCAGAACCATTGGGACCTAAGATTAAAACCTTAGCGTTTGTTGGTGAAATTTTTTCAATTAATTTTTTAACATTTACAATCTCTTTAGAATCACCAAAAATTTCATATTTACTTATAGTCTTTTTAGGGTTAATTTTTGACTTCTTATAAGATGTGTTTTTTAGTGCGCTTCTAACTGATGTCAATAAGTTATTTAAATCTGGGGGTTTTTCAATGTAATCAAAAGCACCAAGTCTCATAGCTTTAACAGCTGTTTTTAAATCTCCATGACCAGAAATCATAATAATAGGGATTGTACTATCATAGCCAATGACAAATTCAAGAACATCAATACCATCTTTCTTTGGCATTTTTATGTCACACAAAATCAAGTCATAATGTTGGGATTTTATTAATGAGATAGCTTCTTCTCCATTAGCAGCTTCATCAAGTTTATATTTGGAATTTTCTTCAGATAATACTTTTTTAAGTACTCTTCTTATCGCATCTTCATCCTCAACAATTAAAATTTTAGACATACCTTAATATACGAATTATGAAAACATATCTTTGACTTTTTCAAAAAAAGACTTATCATTTTTATCTGGTGATGGCTTGAAATGTTCATCGTTTTTCATTTGCTCAAAAAAAGATTTTTGTTCCTTACTCAAAGTTTTTGGTGTCCATACATTGACATGAACTAATAAGTCTCCACTTCCGTAGCCATTAACTGATTTCAAACCTTTACCTCTAAGCCTAAGAATTTTTCCAGATTGAATACCAGCCTCTAATTTTATCCTAACTTTTCCAGTTACAGTATCAATTTCTTTTGAAACTCCTAAAACTGCCTCAGAAATACTAATGTATAAGTCGTAATGTAGATTATTACCCTCTCTTTTTAAATTATCATCCTCCAACTCATTAATGAGGATTAATAAATCACCAGGAATACCATCTGTGATTGGTTCATTTCCTTTTCCAGAAACTCTAAGCTGCATACCATCTTCTACTCCAGCAGGAATTTTAACTTCAACCATCTCTTCCTTTAAAACCTGACCATTTGAATCAGAGCCTGGTGGTTTATTAGAAACAACTTTACCAGTTCCAGAACAATTATTACATGTAGTTGTAGATTGCATTCTTCCAAGAATAGTATTTGTAATTTGAGTCATTTGACCACTACCATTACAAACTCTACATGTAGAATATTCTAATCCATCAGCTTGAACCTTTCTTTTAACTTTTATTTTTTTATTGACACCTTCAGCAATTTCCTTAATAGTTAAAGAAACTTTAATTCTAAGATTTGTACCCTTTGATCTTCTAGTTGAAGAACCACCAAATCCTCCAAATCCTCCAAATGCACTTCCAAAAATATCTCCAAATTGACTGAAAATATCTTCCATGTTCATTCCGCCAGAACCAAAACCTCCATTACCTTGAAAAGCAGCATGTCCGAATTGATCATATTTGGCTCTTTTTTCTTTGTTTCCTAAAACTTCATATGCTTCAGCTGCTTGTTTGAATTTTTCTTCAGCTTTTACATCACCAGGATTTTTATCAGGATGATATTTAATAGCAGATTTTCTGTAAGCTTTTTTTATCTCACTTTCAGAGGCGCTTTTGTTTACACCTAATATTTCGTAATAATCTTCTTTCATTAATTAGCAACTACAACTTTAGGATATCTCAATATTTTGTCACCAAGCTTATAACCCTTTTCTATTACATCAACTATCTTTCCTTTATTCTTTGCTTTATCAGCTTTTATTTGGGTAATAGCTTCATGAGATTCAGCATCAAATTTGTCACCCTTGTTAACCTCCATCTGAGTTAAACCTTTGGATTTTAAAATTTCATTAAACTTTGAATAAATAAGTTCAAAACCTTGAATTAAATCTTTATTTTCAGTTTTTTTAAATTCAAGTAATGCTCTATCCATATCATCTGAAATAGGTAGAAGTGCAGTCATCAATTCTTGAGAAGCAGTTTTAAACAAGTCCAATCTTTCTTTAGATGTTCTCTTTCTGTAATTTTCAAATTCAGCAAATAATCTTAAGAATTTATCTTTCTCATCATTTACTTGATTATTAAGATCACTAATCTGATCTTTTAAAGTAGGTTTCTTTTTTGATTTTTTATCTGCCATTGTATTATAATTAATTGAATAGACTCAAATTATCTGCCAAAATAATAATATGTCATAATGTCATGATTTTTTTTAGATTGTCAAATTTAAACACAAAACCATTTTCTAAAAGTTTTTTTGGATAAACTTTTTTATTATTTAAGATGATTTCATTGAAAAAATCAGAGATTCCTAAAATTTTAAATGGAATGATTGCCAAATAACTTGGAGTTGAAAAAGAAATTAAAGGTTTTTTGTTTAAAGAAATAACTTTAGATTGTAATTGAGAATTTAATGATGGATTTGGTGACACTAAGTTAAATATACCATCTAATTTATTTTTGATAATAAAATTAATAGCACTTATTAAATCTTCCATATGAATCCAAGATTGCCATTGAGAACCATTATCTATCATTGGATTAACCTTCAAATTATTAATAAAAATTAACTTCTCAAGAAAACCACTCTCTTTTGATAAAACAATTCCAATCCTAAGTTTTGAAATAATTATTTTTGAGCATGATAAGTTATCAATTTCATCTTCCCATTTTTTAACAACATTTCCTAAAAAAGACTCACAATTATTTATAGAACTTTCATCTTGAATTTGTAGATTGTTATTCTCATAGATACCTATAGCAGATGCAGAAATAATATGTTCTAATTTATCATTATTCTTAATTAATTTATCAAGTGTCTTTACAGAATTTATCCTGGAATTAAGAATTTCTTTTCTAATTTTTTTTGACCAAAAAGAAAAAACATTTTTTCCTGATAAATTAATAATTACATTAACTCCTTTAACACTTTCATAATCAACCTGAAATTTTGCAGGATTCCAATGAAAATACTTTAATTTTTGAGAATTCTTTTTTGAATTTAAATTTCTGGTTAAAATATTTACATAAAAACCATTGTCGACGAAAAACTTACACAATTTTTTCCCTATGAACCCTGTTCCGCCAGCAACTAGTATTTTCATTTTTAATTTTCTTGAATATTTCTTCAAAGTTAATTTGTAATTTTACTTTAATCAAATTAATAATGAATATTAC
>JAYNRW010000012.1:0-23866 GCA_038114965.1 Flavobacteriaceae bacterium
ATATATATGGTATCTCCATTCTTAAATTTTCTCATATGAAGTTGACATGTGGTGACATATCTGTCTGGTCCGTGAGGTTCCCCATTAATAAACATTGAGCATGATCCACAAATCCCTTCTCTACAATCATGATCAAAAGCCACTGGATCTCCACCTTCAGAAATTATTTTTTCATTTAAAACATCCATCATTTCCAAGAAAGACATATCAGGTGAAATTTCATCAATCTCATAATTAACAATTGAGCCATTTGACTTATTATCTTTTTGTCTCCATATTTTTAAAAAAAGCTTCATTATTTATATGATCTATTTTTTAATTCAACATTTGAAAATTCTAAATTTTCCTTGTGCAACTTTGATTTACTTATTTCACCATTATTTTCCCATGCAGAAACGAAAGAAAATTTATCATCTATCCTTAAAGCTTCTCCTACTTTAGTTTGAAATTCTTCTCTAAAATGACCTCCACATGATTCATTTCTTTTAAGAGCATCCATTGCAAATAATTCTCCTAATTCTAAAAAATCGGCAAGTCTCATTGCTTTACATAAAGACTCATTAAATGAATTTTTATCACCAGGAATTATAACATCTTTATAAAAGGAAGATCTAAGATCTTGTATCTCTTTAATTGCACTTTTTAAATCTTTTTCATTTCTGGACATTCCGCATTTATTCCACATTATTTTTCCAAGTTTTTTATGAAAATAATCAACGGATTTTGATCCATTTGTATTTAATAATGAATCTATTTTTTTATCAATTGATTTTTCAGCATCTAAAAATTCTTTAGAGTCTGTTGATATTTTTCCGGTTTTAATATCATCTGACAAATATTCTCCTATTGTGTAAGGAAGTACAAAATATCCATCTGCAAGTCCTTGCATCAATGCAGATGCTCCAAGTCTGTTTGCACCATGATCTGAAAAGTTAGCTTCTCCAATGGCAAAACATCCAGGAATTGTTGTCATGAGGTTATAATCAACCCATACCCCACCCATTGTATAATGAACAGCCGGATATATCATCATAGGAGTTTCATATGGATTTTCATCTACAATTTTCTCATACATTTGGAAAAGGTTTCCATATTTAGCTTTAACTACTTCTTTACCTAAATTTTTAACAGCATTCTCATCTTCTTGACTTATTCCTTTTAAAAGAGCTTTTTCTTTTCCATATCTAATTATTGCCGATGAAAAATCAAGATAAACAGCTTCACCTGTTTTGTTTACACCAAATCCAGCATCACACCTCTCTTTAGCTGCTCTCGACGCAACATCTCTTGGTACTAAATTTCCAAATGATGGATATCTTCTTTCTAGATAATAATCTCTGTTTTCTTCAGAAATTTCAGTTGGTTTAAGTTTACCTTCTCTAATAGCTTGCGCGTCTGATTTTTTCTTTGGAACCCAAATTCTACCATCATTTCTTAATGATTCTGACATCAAAGTCAACTTAGATTGGTAATCACCAGAAACAGGAATACATGTTGGGTGAATTTGTGTGAAACACGGGTTAGCAAAATATGCTCCTTTTTTATGTATTTTCCATGCTGCTGAAACATTACTTCCCATGGCATTAGTAGAAAGATAAAAAACATTACCATATCCGCCAGAAGCTATTACAACAGCATGAGCTGAATGCCTCTCAAGTTCTCCAGTTATTAAATTTCTTGCAATAATACCTCTAGCTTTACCATCAACAACAACTATATCCATCATCTCATGTCTGCTATACATCTTTATTTTTCCTCTTGCAATTTGTCTATTCATAGCCGAATATGCTCCAAGAAGAAGTTGCTGGCCAGTTTGACCTTTTGCATAAAAAGTTCTTGATACAAGTACGCCTCCAAAAGACCTATTATCTAAAAGTCCACCATATTCTCTAGCAAAAGGTACACCTTGAGCAACACATTGGTCAATTATATTAGATGATACCTCAGCTAATCTATAAACATTAGCTTCTCTTGACCTGTAATCTCCGCCTTTTACTGTATCATAAAAAAGTCTGTAAACAGAATCCCCGTCACCTTGATAATTTTTTGCAGCATTTATTCCTCCTTGTGCAGCAATTGAGTGAGCTCTTCTAGGTGAATCTTGAAAACAAAAAGCTTTAACATTATACCCGAGCTCAGCTAATGTTGCAGCTGCAGATCCCCCGGCAAGGCCAGTTCCAACAACTATCACATCTATTCCTCTTTTGTTAGCCGGACTAACTAGCTTAATTTCATTTTTATGTTTAGACCATTTCTTCTCAATAGGCCCTTGAGGAATATTTGATTTAAATTGACTCATAAGGTTGAATAATAATGATATACAGCAATAAAACAAAATCCTAATGGAATTAGAATTCCATATGAGTAACTTATCTTCTTAATTAAATCAGCATATTTATTGTTAGTTCCTATAGATTTAAAAGATGATGCAAAGCCATGAACTAGGTGAAGAGCTAGAAACACAAAGGATATACAATAGATTCCTACTCTTAATGGATCTTCAAACTTATGTACTAATTCCTCAAAATATCTATCTGGATTTTCAGGCAGCACATCTACATACTTGTATTTCATCTCAGGTACCCAAAAATCATAAAAATGGAGTCCCATAAAAGATAATACAACTATTCCAGAAATAATCATATTTCTTGACACTGTACTTGAATTAGAACTTCCTTTGTATGATACGTATTTAACAGGTCTTGCTTTTCTATTTTGCCAATCAAGTACGAATCCCATTATAAAATGAAATAGTACTCCAGCAATTAAAATAGGTTGAAGTATGAATTGAACCAAAGGGTTTGTACCCATAAAATGGGAAAAAGCGTTGAAAATTTCCGGATCAATTACTGAGGTAAAATTAATTATGAAATGTTGTAAAAGAAAAACAATCAAAAATAATCCAGAAAGCGCCATTGCTATCTTTCTTCCAATTGATGATTTAAAAATCTTATTCATTTCAAATTTTCAAATACAAAATTAACCTACAAACAAATCAGAAACAAGAAATAAACACTATTTAACTAAAAAATCTCTGGAAAAATCTGAAATATTCAAACGATATTCACCTTTAGATAAATAGATATTTCCATCATCTGACTTTTTTGAACTTAAACCCATCTTCATTAATTTTTTTTCATTTAATGAAGTGTTAATTACAGGCATAATTTCAACTAGGTTAAAGCCTTTATCCAATTTTAATTCTCCTTGATTTAAAATATTATTGTCTTTATCAGTAATTGAATAATTTAAAGTTGTGTCTTGATTAGAATAAACAGTTGCTTCAATAAGCGTTTTAATCACCTCATCAGAATAATTAATGATTCTTCCCCATGAACTTGAATGTCTAATATCATCTATTTTAAAAATAGTCAAGTTTTTGTTTTGATTATGTTCATTTAAAAAGTGAGTAAAGACATTAAGCTTTGTTTTATATATTGACCTACCGTGAGTTCCAACTAATAATTCGTTTTTTTCAGGCTGTATTACTAAATCATGAACTGCAACTCTGTTAAGTGTTGATTCAAATGGATGCCATTGATTACCACTATCAAAAGAAACAAAAACACCATTATCGGTTCCAACATAAAGAATTTGTTTTTTATTGATATCTTCTCTAATTACATTGACAGGGGATAAAGGTAAGTTTGAAGAAATATCTTGCCAATTTGTACCATTATCTTTACTTACAAACACATAAGGTTTAAAATCATTGTATCTATATCCATTAAGTGACAAATAGATTGTGTTTTTATCATGTTTTGAAAAAATCACACGACTAACCCATAAGTCAGAAGGAAGTTTATCATTAATTACTTTCCATGACTTTCCAGAATCTTCGGTTAAACTAATAATTCCATCGTCAGATCCAGCTACTATTTTACCAAACTGAAAATATGATTCATCAAAACTTGTTAAAGTACCGTATGGCACATTACCTTTTTTACCTCCGTTGGTTAAATCACTAGAAATTTCTTCCCATTGATCCCCTCTATTAAATGAACGGTGTAACTTATTACTTCCAAAGTATACTATGTCTTGATTATGAGGAGAAATCAGTATTGGTGTTTGCCAATTGAACCTTAGTGGAGAATCCCCCAGTTTATGTTTTGGCTTTATATTCTTTCTACCACCATCACTTAAATTTAGTCTATAATAATTACCAAATTGTAATCCAGTGTAGACTATATTATTATCTCTACTATCAATTTGAATTTGCATACCATCACCACCCATAATTTTTGTCCAATTATTATGTCCCGATTCATACCAAGATGGTGATTCTACTGAAGTGTTTTTAGCCATCCATACTCCATTATCTTGCAACCCTCCATACACATTATATGGATCTGAGTTGTCTACATTAATTGCATAAAACTGACCTACTGAGGGTTGGTTCAATTTTATCCAATTATTACCTTGATCATAAGAGATATTAACACCTCCATCATTTCCTAATACCAAATGGTTTGTATTCTTTGGATTAATCCATAAATCATGATGATCAACATGAACATTACTTGCTCCAATTCTTTTATATGTTTTACCGGAATCATTTGATTTTAAAATGGGTACACCATATATATATATTTGGTCTGAATCGGTTGGAGACACATGTATTCTTCCAAAATAATAACCATAGCTGTTATAAACTGCATCAAGATATTCATCATTTTGCTTACTCCAAGTTAAACCACCATCAACAGATTTGTACACTTCAGCTCCGATCACTGGTGTATCAAATAATTCAGCATTAGCATCAGTCAAAAATTTATAAACATCAACTGGTTTTAATTCACCTGAATTAATTTTAGTTTTTAATCCATTAGAATTTAAATCTTTTGGAAAGCCATTTTGCTTCATAAATTCTTGTTTAGACATATCTTTAAAGTCTAATCTTTGAATTCCTTCAGATTTCTTTTCTTCTTTTCTTCTAAATTGATTATCCAAAACAGCATATATAACACTAGAATCATAGATAGCTAAACCAATTCTACCAACACCATTACCTGTTGGAAATCCTGAATCTTTAGTTGTGAGGTTTTTCCAATTTTTACCACCATCTTCAGTTTTATATATTCCTGAATTGTCTCCGCTTCCAATAAAATTCCATGCAGTTCTGCTTCTTTCCCAAAATGCAGCATATTGTACATTAAAGTTTTCTGGGTCATAAACCAAATCAATTGCACCAGTATTATCATTTAAAAAGAGTGATTTTACCCAAGTTTTTCCTCCATCAAAAGAATTAAAAACTCCTCTTTGATTATTTTTTGAATATAAATGCCCAATAACAGCAACAACAATATGTTGACTGTCTTTTGGATTAATAATAATTCTACTAATGTGATGAGAGTCTCTTAATCCAACATTTTGCCAATTTTTTCCATTATCTTCAGATTTTAAGATTCCAACACCAGGATAGGAGGATCTGGATGAATTACTCTCCCCTGTTCCAACATATATTGTTTTTGAACCCCAATCAACTGCAAAATCCCCAATATTTTGAGTAATACTATTGTCCATTACAGGATTAAATGTGGTCCCGTTATTTATTGTATGCCATAAACCTCCGGATGCATATGCAACATAAAATTCAGATGTATCTTCAGGGTTTACTTCCAAATCTGTTACACGACCACTCATTACGCTAGGTCCGATATTTACAAATTCAATGTTTTTTACAATGGAGGTTTGTAAATCATACTTATATTGATTTTCAGATTTCTCAATTAATTCAGCTGGTGTAAAATTATTTTGACCAAAACTTATGAAAGAGATTAAGATTATTAAATATGTTATATTTTTCATCATTTTTAAATTATTAAATTTGAATGATATCAATTTTAAATGAAATACAGTAAAATAGACAGCAACCTATTCATTAAAAATCGTAAAAATTTTGTTAATAAGCTAGAATCTAATAGCGTAGCTTTTTTTAATTCTAATGATATTTATCCAATTAGTGCTGATTCAGTTTTACCTTTTGAACAACACAGAGATATTTTTTATTTAAGCGGTATTGATCAAGAAGAAAGTATTTTAGTATTATTCCCTCAATCAAATAATGAGAATTATAAAGAAATGCTATTTATAAGAGAGACTAATGATCACATAACTCATTGGGAAGGTGAAAAGCTAACAAAAAATCAAGCTAGAGATATATCAGGAATTAATAATGTTTTTTGGACTAGTGAATTTGATGATATTTTAAAAATTTTAGTTAAAGAAGCTGATTTTGTATATATAAATACCAATGAGCATTATAGGCAGAATGTTGAAACTCAAACCAGAGAGGATAGATTTATAGAAAAATTAAAAACTATTGGAGGTATAAAGTTCAAAAAAAGTAACCCTATTCTTCAAAAACAAAGATCTATAAAAGATGATATTGAGATAGAACTGATTAAAAAAGCATGTGAAATAACAAAAAAAGGATTTGAAAGAGTTTTAAAATTTGTTAAGCCTGGTGTTTGGGAGTATGAAATTGAAGCTGAACTATCTCATGAATTTTTAAAAAACAGATCTAAAAGATTTGCTTACAGTCCAATTATTGCATCAGGAAGAAACTCAAATTTTTTACATTATGTAGATAATAATAGACAATGTTTAGATGGTGAAATAGTATTAATGGATGTAGCTGCTGAATATGCAAATTACTCCAGTGATATGACTAGAACAATACCAGTAAATGGTAGATTTAGTGAAAGACAAAAGACAATTTACAATGCAGTTTTAAATGTAAAAAATGAAGCGACAAAGCTTCTAAGACCAGGCATATTATGGCATGATTATCATATAGAAGTTGGTAAAATTATGACTTCTGAACTTTTGAGAATTAAACTATTAGATAAGGCAGATGTTCAAAATGAAACCAAAAAGAAACCTGCTTATAAAAAATACTTTAGCCATGGAACATCTCATCATTTAGGCTTAGACACTCACGATTATTGCGACTTAAAAGTTCCTTTTGAAAAGAATATGGTACTTACCGTTGAACCAGGAATATATATTAAAGAAGAAGATTTTGGAATAAGACTAGAAGATGATGTAGTTATTAATTCTGAAGGCAATCCAACAAATCTCATGGAAAATATTCCAATTCTTACAGACGAGATTGAATCAATAATGAATTAAAACTATGACAAGAAATATTATGAAAAAAGTTTTGGTCATAGTTCTTTGCCTATTGGGTACTGGCCTACATGCCCAAACAAAAACTTTAAAAGTAATATCATATAATATTTGGAATGGGTTTGATTTTAGAAAAGATATAGAACGGAAAAACAATGTGATTGACTGGTTTAATGATCAAAAACCAGATGTGGTTGCGCTTCAAGAACTTTCAGAAAACGCAGATGTTTCAAGAAAAAGTATAAATGCTATTGAAAATGGTATTTATGTACCTTCAACAGTTCTTGCATTAAAGATTGCCAAAACACTAAAATGTAAAGTGGAAGATTTATTTATTCTTAATAGGTAAATCAAAAAGATTTCCAACCCATAGATTTGATTGGAATATTTTTTCCAGATTTTGTAACCAAATTCATCTCTTTATTTGAATTAATATGACCTATTATTGATAAATCTGGGTTTTTTTCTAAGTCCTTAAGTTTATCTGGCTTTACTGTGAATAATAATTCATATTCTTCACCTCCAGAAAGAGCTATAGTTGTAGATTCTAGATTAAATTCTTTACAAGTTTCTATAGTATCGTTATCAATTGGTAGCTTATCTTCATATATGGAACATCCTTTATTTGAATTTTTACATATGTGAATTATTTCGGAAGAGAGACCATCTGATATATCTATCATAGAGGTAGGTTTAATATCAGAGTCTTCAAAAAATTTAATTATATCTTGCCTAGCTTCAGGTCTAAGTTGTTTGTGAACCAAATTTTTATAACTACTCAAATCTGGTTTACTTTCAGGATTTACAAGAAAAACTTGTTTTTCTCTTTCCAATACTTGTAATCCAAGATATGCTCCACCTAAACTACCAGTAACAACAATTAAATCGTTTTTATTTGCACCAGATCTAGGAACAAAGCCATTTTTACTAGGTGTTCCAATTGCAGTAACTGAAATAATTAGACCCTTGTTTGAAGAAGTTGTATCACCCCCAATTAAATCAACACCATAGTTTTTGCAAGCAACTTTTATCCCTGAATACAGCTCTTTTAAAGACTCTAAATTAAATCTATTTGAAACTGCAATAGAAACTGTTACTTGATTACAAACACCATTCATTGCACATATATCTGAAATCGATGAAACAATGGATTTATAGCCCAGATGTTTAAGAGGAAAATACGAAAGATCAAAATGAACTCCTTCAACTAACATATCAGTAGAAATAAGTGTTTTTTCTTTTTCATAATCCACAACTGCTGCATCATCGCCAACAGAGAGAATAGTTGAATCATTAATTGTATCAAAATCTTGAGTTAAAATGTCAATTAAACCAAACTCTCCAATTTGATCTAAACTTGTAAATTTTTGATCTTTTTCTCCCATATAGTTATGCTCTTTTGGTATGATAATTGAACTTAAATGAAATTCAAATTTAGATTATAATTATTTATTAAAGAGTTATATTTGCAAAATATGATTAAAGTTGCTGACAAAGCTAGAATTGAAGCTGCCAAATTAATGAAAGATGATGGCTATGATCCATCTGTTGATTTTATTAGAGTTGGTGTAAAAAGTGGTGGCTGTTCTGGACTTTCATATGAACTTAAATTTGATAAAATCTCCTCAGAATCTGATAAGATTTTTGAAGACAATGGTATTAAAATTGCAATAGATAAAAAAAGCTTTTTGTATTTGGTTGGAACAACACTTGACTACTCTGGAGGTTTGAATGGTAAAGGATTTGTTTTTATCAATCCAAACGCAAGTAGAACATGCGGTTGCGGTGAAAGTTTTTCATTATAAAAGATATGGCATATACTGAAGAAGAATTAAAGAAAGAATTAGAACAACAGGAGTATCAATACGGATTTACAACTGAAATTGAATCTGAAACATTTCCTGTTGGCCTTAACAAAGATATTGTTCGTAAAATTTCTGAAAAGAAGAACGAACCAAAGTGGATGACTGATTGGAGACTAAGCGCATTTGAAGCGTGGGAAAAAATGGAAGAACCAGAATGGCCAAATGTTACTTATAAAAAACCAGAATTTCAGGACATTTCTTATTACTCCGCGCCCAAGACTAAGGCAAAATATGATAGTCTTGATGAAGTTGATCCTGAACTTCTAAAAACTTTTGATAAACTTGGGATTTCTATTGATGAACAAAAAAAACTTGCTGGAGTTGCTGTTGATATTGTAATGGACTCTGTTTCAGTTGCTACAACTTTCAAAGAAACTTTGTCTAAAAAGGGAATTATTTTTTGTTCAATTTCAGAAGCAATTCAAGAACATCCTGATCTAGTAAAAAAATATTTAGGAACTGTTGTTCCAAAAAAAGATAATTTCTATGCTGCTCTAAATTCAGCTGTATTTTCTGATGGTTCTTTTTGTTACATACCCAAAGGCGTAAAATGTCCAATGGAGTTATCTACATACTTTAGAATTAACCAAGCAGGTACTGGACAATTTGAAAGAACTTTAGTTATTGCTGATGAGGATAGTTATGTAAGCTATCTTGAGGGGTGTACAGCACCTTCTAGAGATGAAAACCAATTACATGCTGCAGTTGTAGAATTAATTGCGCTTGATAATGCAGAAATTAAATACTCTACTGTTCAAAACTGGTATCCTGGGAATAAACAAGGTAAAGGAGGGGTATTTAATTTTGTTACTAAAAGAGGTTTATGTCATAAGAACTCTAAAATATCATGGACTCAAGTTGAAACTGGATCTGCAGTTACATGGAAATATCCTTCATGTATTTTAAAAGGAGATAACAGTATTGGTGAATTCTATTCAATTGCTGTAACTAATAATTATCAGCAAGCTGATACAGGAACTAAAATGATTCATCTTGGTAAAAACACTAAAAGTACAATTATATCTAAAGGTATTTCAGCTGGAAAATCTCAGAACAGTTACAGGGGACTTGTTAGAATTGGCAATAATGCTGAAAATGCAAGAAATTTTTCTCAATGTGACTCATTACTTATGGGAAATAATTGTGGAGCACATACGTTCCCATATATTGAAGCAAAAAATAAAACAGCTCAGATAGAACATGAAGCAACCACAAGTAAGATTGGAGAAGATCAAATTTTTTATTGTAATCAAAGAGGAATTGATACAGAAAAAGCTATTGCATTAATTGTAAATGGTTTTAGTAAAGAAGTACTGAATAAATTACCAATGGAATTTGCAGTTGAGGCTCAAAAATTACTTGAGATATCCTTAGAAGGTTCAGTAGGTTAAAATAATAGTTATGTTAGAAATCAAAGATTTACATGTAAGTATAGACGGAAAGGAAATCCTTAAGGGATTAAATTTGGGTGTAAAACCAGGAGAAATTCATGCGATTATGGGTCCAAACGGATCAGGTAAAAGTACCTTGTCATCTGTTATTGCTGGTAACGAAGATTATGAAGTTACTAAAGGTTCTATTTTTTATAAAGATGAAAATATTGAGGATTTATCTGCTGAAGAAAGAGCAAATAGAGGAATTTTTATGTCCTTTCAATATCCTGTTGAAATCCCTGGAATTACAGTTACTAACTTTATCAAAACAGCTATAAATTCAAATTTAAAAGCTAGAGGAGAAAAAGAAATGGCTGCTAATGAAATGTTAAAAAAAATCAGAGATAAAGCTAATATGCTTGAAATTGATTCAAAGTTTCTTTCAAGATCATTAAATGAAGGCTTTTCTGGTGGTGAAAAAAAGAGAAATGAAATTTTTCAAATGGCTATGCTTGAACCATCATTAGCAATATTGGATGAAACTGACTCTGGTCTTGATATTGATGCATTAAGGATTGTCGCAAATGGTGTAAATAAAATAAAAAGTAGTTCAAATGCAATTGTAATTATTACACACTATCAAAGACTTTTAGACCATATCATTCCTGACTATGTTCATGTTTTACAAGATGGGAAAATTGTAAAATCTGGAAATAAAGAACTTGCTTTGGAGTTAGAAGAAAAAGGTTACGATTGGATATAAATATAGTATGTCTTTAAAAGAAAAAATGGTTTCGTCATTTCTAGCTTTTGAGCTAGACACTAATATCAATTCCCCTGTTCATGATATTAGGTCAGAATCTATTAAAGATTTTGAAAAGATTGGATTTCCTAGTAAGAAAAATGAGTATTGGAAATATACGCCTATTAATAAAGTTCTTAATGACAAGCTTACAATCTTCAAGAAAAAAAGACATTTAATAGAATTTGATAAAGTAAAAGATTTCTTCGTTAATGGAATTGAATCTTATAAAATAGTCTTTATTGATGGTGCTTATGACCCACTATGGTCAAACACAACTCATAAGGGAGTTGATATTTGTATACTGTCTGCAATTCTTGAAAACAAGAAATACGATGATTTAATCAATAAATACTACAATACTATTACTGATAAAAATGAATCTTTTAGCCTTCTGAATAGTTCATTCTCTAAAGAAGGTGCATTTGTACACATTCCCAAAAACACAGAGTTAGATAAACCAATAGAAATAATTCATATTAATTCAGGTGGTGAATCTTCATTAATGCTTCAGCCTAGAAGCCTTATAATTTTAGAAAAAAATTCTAAGGCTCAAATTTTAGAAAGTCATTATTCTTTAGTGGGGGAAAATAATAAATCACCATATTCATATCCGGGCTTTATTGATCCTTTAACAAATACTTTAACTGAAATTCATGTCAATGAAAATGCTAATCTAGATTATTATAAGATTCAAAATGATTTAGAAACAACTTCATTAATTGATAACACATATATTAATCAAAAAAGAGATAGCGAAGTAAGTTGTCACACATTTTCTTTTGGTGGAAATATTGTCAGAAATAACTTAAATTTTTATCAGAACGGTGAAAATATAAATTCAATAATGAAGGGGATAACAATACTAGGTGGTAATCAACATACTGATCATCACACACTAGTTCATCATGCAAGCCCAAACTGTGAAAGCTATCAAGAATATAAAGGAATTTATAATGATAATTCTACTGGAGTTTTTAATGGAAGAGTTCTTGTTGATAAAATAGCTCAGAAAATTAATGCCTTTCAACAAAACAACAACTTGCTTGTTGGAGAAAAATCCTCAGTTAATACCAAACCACAACTTGAAATATTTGCCGATGATGTAAAATGTTCACATGGTTGTACAATTGGTCAACTCGATGATTCGGCTCTATTTTATTTAAAAACTAGAGGTATTTCTGAAAAAGAAGCTAAAGGTCTTCTCACATATGCATTTGCAAATAACGTACTTGAAAATGTAAAAATGCAGGCTTTAAAAACTAAAATCAAAAAAATTATTGCCAATAAAATTGGAGTTAATTTAGGTTTTGAACTTTAATGACTTTTAACGTTGAAAATATTAGAAAAGACTTTCCAATATTGGAGAGAAAGATTAATGGTAAAACCCTAATCTATTTTGATAATGCAGCCACATCACAAACCCCAACAAGTGTTATAGATTCAATTTCAGATTATTATAAAAAATATAATGCCAATATCCATAGAGGAGTTCATTCAGTAAGTGAAGAAGCGACTGAAGCTTATGAAAGCTCTAGAAAAAAAATTCAAAAGCATTTCAATGCAAATCTTAGTGAAGAAATAATTTTTACCTCTGGAACAACACATTCAATAAATATTATTGCTAATGGCTATACGGATTTATTAAGTAGTGAAGATGAAATAATTGTTTCAGGAATGGAGCATCATTCTAATATAGTTCCTTGGCAAATGATGGTTGAGAAAAATCATGCTAAATTAAATGTGATTCCATTGAAAGAAAATGGTGAACTTGATCTTGAACATTTCAAATCAATTATATCCTCAAAAACTAAAGTTGTTTTTCTTAATCATGTTTCTAATGCGCTGGGAATTATAAATCCAATTGAAGAAATAATTGAAATATCTCATAAAAATGGAGCTGTTGTTTTAATAGATGGTGCTCAAAGCTCAGCACATTTTAATGTTGATTTACAAAAGCTTGATATAGATTACTTTACTGCTTCAGCTCACAAGTTGTGTGGGCCAACTGGAATTGGTTTTCTCTACGGAAAAAAAGAATTATTGAAAAAATTATCTCCACTTATGGGCGGAGGAGAAATGATATCTGATGTTACTTTTGAAAAAACAACATATGCAGATCTTCCTCTCAAGTTTGAAGCTGGCACACCAAATATTTCTGGTGCTATTGCTTTTGGTTACGCATTAGATTATCTAAACGAAATAGGATTAGAAAATATATATAATTACGAAAATGAATTACTAGACTATGCAACTAAATCATTAAAACAAATTGATGGTTTAAAGATATACGGCGATGTAAAAAATAAAACATCTGTAATTTCATTTAATATTGAGAATCTTCATCCCTACGATATTGGTTCAATCTTAGATAAGTTTGGAATTGCAGTTCGAACTGGTCAGCATTGTGCTCAGCCAATTATGGACCACTTTCACATTTCTGGAACCGTAAGAGTGTCCTTGTCTTTTATTAATACAAAAAAGGAGGTTGACAAGTTAATTGAAGCCATTAATATGGCAAAAACAATGTTGAGCTAATTCGTATCTTTGAATTATATGACTATTTCTGAACAAGGCAAAAGCTTAGCAGAAGACTTTTCATTTATGGAAGATTGGACTGAAAAATATCAGTACATGATTGATCTATCTAAGTCTCTTGATGAAATGGATTTAGAATTTAAAACAGAAGATAATCTTATTAAAGGATGTCAAAGTAAAGTTTGGCTACACTCCAGTTTTGATGGTAAAAAAATTCATTTTCAAGCTGATAGCGATGCAATAATTAGTAAAGGAATAGTAGCGATATTACTCAGTATTTTAAATAATAGATCTCCAAATGAAATCTTATCAGCAGATTTGAGTTTTATTGATGATATAGGATTGAAAGAACATTTGTCCCCAAACAGGGCTAATGGGTTATCATCCATGTTAAAACAAATTAAATTTTATGCTTTAGCATATAGTAAATTAAACTAAATAATATGTCTGAGAAAATGATTGATCCAAATGAACTTGGAGAAAAAGTTGTAAAAGTTTTAAAAACTATATATGATCCAGAAATTCCTGTAGATATATATGAGCTTGGATTAATATATGATGTATTCTTGAATGAAGATAACGATGTAAAAATATTAATGACATTAACTAGTCCGAATTGTCCCGTTGCTGAAAGTTTACCACAAGAAGTTAAAGATAAGGTTGCAGAAATTGATGGGGTAAAAAGTTCTGATGTTGAAATGACTTTTGAACCACCATGGTCAAAAGATTTAATGAGTGAAGAAGCAAAACTAGAATTGGGATTTTTATAAATGGATTATAAAATTATAAATAGAGTTTCTAAAAGTAAAATCATGACTATTGATTTTAATGACTTTTTAGGTGACACTATTTTTGAGGTTATTGATCTCAAGAACTGGCTTAAAGATGAATTTATTTTAATTGAATCTGACTTTAGAGAAAAAATTAAAAGTTTTAATTGGGAAGTTCTAAAAGAAAAGACTGTTTTAATTCAATGCTCAAATGATGCAATTATTCCACATTGGGCATATTTACTAATTTCTTCAAAATTGACTGAGTTTGAAATTAAAAATTTCATTGGAAATCAAAATGAGTTTAAAAATTATCAAATCATTGATGGTATAAAGAACTTAGATGAAAAACTATTTATTGATAAGCCTGTAATAATTAAAGGATGTTCAGATATTTCAGATAACAACTATTTTTATTCTTTAATTATTGAAAAACTTCAACCAATTGCAAAATCTATCATGTTTGGTGAAGCTTGTTCTGCAGTACCAGTTTTTAAAAGAAAATGACAAAATACTATTCTACTATTTTATGTCTTTTTTTTACACTGAGTGTTTTTGCTCAAGAAAAAGCTACTGATACAACAGAGTTAAAAAGCAACTGGAATAATTCTGGAAAATTTACTTTTTTAGGTAACCAATCTAGTTACAGTTATTGGACTGCAGGTGGTCAGACTAGTTTATCAGGAACTATCAAAATCGATTATGATTTTAACTTTGAAAATAATGGTTGGAACTGGGATACAAAAGTAATCACTGCATACGGTTTAAATAGTATTGGAGGAAGTAAATACTTAAAAAAAAACAGATGATAGACTAGAAGTAAACTCGCTTTTAGGTAAGAAATTTACTAATAACCTGATTGGAAATTGGAGTTACTCTTCTTTTGTAAACTTTAAAACTCAATGGACTAAGGGATATAGATTTAGAAAAAATGCTAATGGCGAAGAGGAAAGAACAGAACTTACTCGATTTTTTTCTCCAGCCTACTTACAAATTGGTGTTGGTTTATACTGGAGAAAGACCAAAGATCTTTGGGTTAACTTTGCTCCTGCTACAGGAAGATTGATTATGGTTAATAGATCTTTTACTGAAAATCTTGCTGATGGAAAACAATACTTTGGTGTTAATAAAGGAGCCAATAGCAGATTTGAACTTGGAGCATCTTTGAGATCTTATTTTAAATTTGAACTAATTGAAAATGTTGAAGTATCTAATAGAATTAGTTTATATTCTGATTACCTTGAAAATCCTGGAAATATAGATTTAGATTACACCATAAATACCACAATGAAAGTGAATAAATATTTAACTACTAATCTTATTCTTCAATTTATTTACGATGATAACTCAATAAAGAGATTACAAGTTAGAGAGGTTATGGGTATTGGAATAAATTTAAAAATCTAATCTAAATCAGGGTATAGAAAATTGTTATAAGGAAATCTTTTTATATGTATTTTCCTAACTTCATTATATAGCATTCTTTTCAACTTATCGAGATTAATTTTTTTGTTAGCAGAAATAAATAAGTTTGACCCATTATTATCTTTAAATTTAAAATTTTCAAGCTCCTCTTCATTTAATTTATCCATCTTATTAAAAACTATCAAACTTGGTTTATTTGAACATTTAATTTGTTCTAAAATAGAATTTACTGAATCGATGTGATCGTCATAATTCGGGTGTGAAATATCTACTATATGTAAAATTAAATCTGACTCAGTTATTTCATTTAATGTGCTTTTGAATGATTCAACTAATTGAGTAGGTAATTTTCTTATAAAACCAACGGTATCAGTTATTAAAAAAGGTAAATTTTCTACAACAATTTTTCTTACTGTAGTATCTAAAGTTGCAAAAAGTTTATCCTCAGCAAAAACCTTAGATTTTGAAATTAAATTCATTAATGTAGATTTACCAACATTGGTATATCCGACTAAAGCAACTCTAACTAAACTTCCTCTATTTCCTCTCTGAACAGACATTTGTCTATCAATATTTTTAAGTTTATTTTTTAACAAACTAATTTTATCTCTTACAATTCTTCTATCTGTCTCAATTTCAGTTTCACCAGGACCTCTCATTCCAATACCTCCCTTCTGTCTTTCAAGGTGAGTCCACAAACCTTTCAGTCTAGGCATCAAATACTGATATTGCGCTAATTCAACTTGATTTTTGGCATAACTTGTTTTTGCTCTCTGAGCAAAAATATCTAGGATTAGTCCTGTTCTATCAATGATTTTGCATTTTAAGATCCTTTCTAAGTTTCCTTGTTGAGTAGGAGACAATTCATCATCAAATATCACAGAGCTAATATCATTTTTCTTATTATATACTTGAATTTCAGATATTTTTCCAGTACCAATAAAGGTTTTGGGATTTGGGCTATCTAACTTTTGAATAAATCTCTTTTTGACAACTCCCCCGGCAGTTTCAGAAAGAAATGAGAGTTCATCTAAATAGTCTTTTACAACACTTTCACCTTGTTCCCTGTTAACAACACCTACAATAACGGTGTTTTCATATTCAATTTGCTTATTCTCAATCAAATTTATTTATTGAAATAATTAAGATTAAATGAATTACCGTCATAAACTAAATAAGAGAAGTGAGTAATCCAATCTCCAGTATTAAAATATTTTGAGTTGTTTCCTAAGTCAAGCTCCAATGGGATGTGTCTATGACCAAAAATGAAGAAATGATAATATTTAGTTTTTAATACATCTTTACAATAGCTAAATAACATTTCTTTGTCTTCAGACTCAAAAACCTTTTCACTACCTGATAAAATTTTATTTTTTTGAGATAAAAAACTTCCTAATGAAATTCCTATATCTGGATGAATAAATGAGAATAACTTTTTTAAAATAGGGTTTCTAAATAATAGTTTTAAAAATTTGTACTTATTATCTCCAGGTCCTAATCCGTCTCCATGACCTATAAGAATGTTATAATTATCAATGTTTAAATCTACTTTTTTATGGAAAACATTAATTCCAAGCTCATCTTCAAAATAATTACCTATCCAACAATCATGATTACCAACAAAGAAGAATAGATCAATTCCTGAGTCTGATAGCTCTGCTAATTTTCCAAAAAGACGGGTAAAACCTTTAGGAACCACTTTTTTATACTCAAACCAAAAATCAAATAAATCTCCAAGAAAAAAAATTGCTTGAGCATCTATTTTGATTTGATCAAGCCATGTTATAAATATTTTTTCTCTTTCAAGACTTAAATTTCTATTTGGGGAGCCCAGGTGATTATCAGAACAAAAATATATTCTTTTTGAAGGATTTAATTTTATATCAATCATTATGATGCTGTATGTCTACTTTTTCCCATTTGTCGTTTGAGTCTAGCCTAAATGATCCAATATAAATTTCATTCCACTCTGTAGGTCCAATAATAGACAAAAATAAATTTTGATCATTTCTTTGATAAAGATGGTAAATTTCTCCCTTTTCTGGTTTAAAACTAAAACTACAATTGTAGATTAACTGATTCCACTCATAAGATTCCATCAATTTTTTATACTCTTCCTTAATCTCTTCGTATCTAGATGAAAAATACTTATTCGTCTTAACAAGCTTCTCTTCCTTAAACGAAGTTAGATTTGATGGCTTGATTGCAGGAGCTCCAACATTTGAAGCATAGGGCAAAATACTTGGATTATCAGCTACTTGATCGGGTTTATTTTTAGACATCTAAATTTTTTGTAAAAATAATCAAACTATTTTAACAGTTTTTCATAACAATTAAATGGCATATCACTTTGATCCCTAAAATAAATTTGACCCAATTTAGTATATCCTAAATTGGTATATAAATTATTGTTTTTTTCGTTTAAGCTGAAAGTATCAAGCCTAACTGAGTTAGCACTAATTTTTTTACCTAAATCTTCAATATAATTCATTATAAATTTAGCATATCCTTTCCCCTGAAAAGATGGATTTATTGCTAACCTATGGATATATAAACTATTGTTAGATTTAGTTTTCCATTTAATTTTTTTATAGAAATCATCCATGATATTTGACACACATACGCATCCAATCACTTCTCCTTTCAATAATAATACCAACAAATCATTTTTATTAATATCCTCTACAAATGCTTGTCTTGAGGGGTAACTGTCATTCCATTGAAAAATCTTGTTAGAAATCATGTGAGTTGTACATAAAGAAATGATTTCCATAACGTTATCTAAATCAGAAATTTCAGCTTTTCTTATTTCCAAATGGTCTTTAGTCAAGAAGTTCTCCTTTAAAATTTATATTTTTTTGAAATGGATTTATATAATGATCAATTATAACAGCCAATTCTCCCCTGTTAATTTTTCTGTTGACATCATAATTTTTTAATTTCAGTTTAGACCATGTCCCTAATAAATCTACAGTTTCATCAGAAATTTTTTCTATCCATGATTTAATATCTGCTATACTCGTACTATTTAATGGATACTGCTTCATATCGACAAAACTTGAAATATCTTTATATAAAAGATCTAAATCAACCAAATTTTCAGGGTAAAACCAACTTTGGTTAGACCATCCAACATTAATACCTGTTCCCCTTAAAATCCCAGTAGAACCAATTCGCTGATATACTTTGAAAAAAGGGCTATCTTTTTCAACATCTAAATAAGGTTGAATATAACCTCCATTTTCAAGAATTTTAGATTGAAGATCCCTAATATTTATTTCTTGAGTAGAAATATCATTTTTAACTGATTCTGATGCAATTAATCCAGCGATCTGACCAATCTGTAAAACAACAGGTTGCAATCTCGTTGTTCCATTAACTAGATTAGAAACAGAAATTGATTTTTCTGCAACTAAAAAATTAGGATTCTTTTTAGAAATAATAGATCCTACAGGCAAAGAATATGACGGAATTGGATAAAATGCAAGCTGAGGTAAATTTTTTCTATCTGGATGAGCATCATGATGATGATCAACTGGATAATCACCAACTAAAACACCAGTACGATAAAGAGCATGATTTTGATCATACGGTTTTTTAATAAAGTTTAAAGAAAAAGTAACCATTCCATTAATTCTTCTTGATTCTCTATAATAAGGAATCAGAGGAAAATCATCTTTTGTATCATATTCATCATCGCTTAAAGAATAATTTTCAAATCCTAATTCATCTTGTATGTAGTATAAGTATTGAAGAGATTTTTCTTTAGCTTTTTTGAATACTTCTTCTCTTTCATCAGTATTCATTTCTAAAAGATTTGAATAATAATCATTTCCATATATAGGCCAATTAATCATTATTTTATCATTTGGTAATCTACCATAATTCATCATCTGTTCAGGTGACCAAAGGGCTTTGTCTGATTCTGGACAATTAGGTGAAGAAGTTGAGCAATAAAATTCAGAAGGATCATAATTTTCTGGTTCTTGAATTTTGACATTCTTATTATAATTCTTTAAAATCATCACATAAGTTAAATCTTGTATGACATCATTTTTTTCATCAGGGGCAATATCCTCTCCATACATTTCTTTATCGTCCATTCCAATACTAAATTCTTCATCAATCATAGGAAGTAAATCTCCAAGTTCTGTAGCATCTATGAGGACCTTTGATGAAAAATTGCCTTTAGAAGAATTTATCCTGAAATTATAGTAATCACCTTCTGTTTGAATAACAGAATTTACTTTTGTTGAATGAAATATTTTTAAATTCTTTTCTTTACTAGCAATAGATTTTAGAATCTTATTCCCAACTTTTGGTTCAAAAAGGACATTACTAACCCAGCCTGTTTTTAAACTTTCTAAGTCACCATAATAAGATACTAAGCTATCTTTAAACTCACCCCAAAATCCAGATGGAAGTTTATAATTACCATCAATAGCACTAACTCCCGCAGAAGTGAGCATACCTCCCAACCAATCCGTTTCTTCAATCAGTAATGTTCTAGATCCATTTCTAGCAGATTGAATTGCAGCAGATGTTCCACCCGCACCACCACCTACTACAATTACATCATATTCATGATAATCTTCACAAGAAAATAATATGACACTGAGTAATAGTATAAGTTTATTTAATCTCATTTGAAATAGTTTTTTTGCCTGTTGAAAAGTCTTTTGTGATAATAGCACTATCATAGAGAGTTCCTAATGTGGTATATGCACTGTAAATTAATTTATCATTTTCAACGCTAATAACCTGAAAAAACTGAGTTTGTTCACCTATCTTATCGTTTTTATATCCATCAACTTCATAATTTTTCATTTGTACTCGATCAACTTTATATTGTTTAGGACCACTAACAGATGTAACATATAAAGTTTTAAAATTTCCTTCTTGATTAATATTTGGAGATTTAACAGGGATATGTCCTCTCGCATAAGTATGGTCATGACCATTAAGCACTAAATCCACACCGTACTTGTCAAATAATGGCTTCCATACTCTTCTAGCATACTCAAAATCTCTACCTTCAGCCGGAGAAAATACCGAGTGATGGTTGGTAACTATCTTCCATTTTGCATTACTATTACTTAACTTTTCTTTAATATATTCCGTTTGCTTTTCGAGTTGACCAGTTGAATTAAGAACAATAATAAGTATATCTTGATACTCGACTGAATAAACAGTTTCATGAAGTTTACTATCCAAACTTTGCTCAACTGGTAAACTAAATTGAGGTCTCCATTGAATCGATAATCTTCTAGGGCTTGAGTCATCGGTTCTTTGAAACTCATGGTTACCAACTACAGGGATTGCAGTCCATTGGCTATGGATAAACCCTCCTGCCTTAAACCATTGCGCCCATTCATAATCTTTATGAGCAGTATCAACTAAATCTCCTGCATGAATAACAAAAGCTGCGTTCGGAGCAGTTTGGTAAGCCATTCTAATAACTCTTGACCAATGACTTAAAATATCATTTTGCGCATCACCAAAATATACAAATTGGGTAGGACTGTAACTATTATTAGCTGTTTTAAACTGTATCCACTCAGACCAATTTTTATCATATCCAACTCTATAAACATATAATGTATTTGGCTTTAAATCTTCAAATACTACACTATGATAATTCACAATTAAAGAATTATTTGCTTTGTATAAACCTAAATCAAATTCTTCAGTTGATGCAGTGTAAGTTGTAGCTTCTTTAGTAAATCTAGAATTTAGGCCTGCAACTGCTATTTGAGCCTCAGCTTTTTTTACTGAAGAATCAGTTCTCCATGTAACTGCTCTTTTTGTTGAAGGATCACCATTAAAAGTTAATATAATTCGATCAGGATCTTTACTTGGAATTTCCCAATGATGTAAACCATCATGTTTATGACTATGAGAATGATTTTGAGCATTTAAGTAAAAACAAAAAAACACAAAAAAAAGAAGATTATATAAGGGGTTCTTCATAAGCTTATTTAAAAATTTGAATTCTATCATCATTATTAGCAACAATGAATAGTTTATTATTTTGAGTTTCAATAGAAACAATTTTTTTTGAATCACCAGGAACAAAAAAGCCAGATTCGTAAGTTGGAATCTGTTTAAAGCTTCCATCATTATTTCCGATTAATAACAATCCATTACCAGAATCGTTTCTTGTTGTTTCAATCTCTGCATGATACATATTGCCTATTAAAAGTACATCATTTATATTATCATTATTGAAGTCTTGAATTATCATATCGTTAACTGATGAAAATTGAGCATATGTAGGCAAAGGCTTAAAATCAAAGAAATCCTTATTGTTTATTAAAGCTGCACTTTCAAAGGTATTAACAGATAATCTCAAGGCGTTTTCAAGGTTCTCCTCACCATAAACTTGTTGTACATCTAAAGAGGCAAATATGTCATACTTCTCAAACTTATCCTTTAAATCAGGGACTTGTTGAGATGAGCAAGAAAATCCTCTTAATGGAAACTGAATCCCATAATTATAATATGCAAGAACAATATCATTAGAACCATTTTCATCAAAATCATCATAAAATACTTCAAATGGTTCATCAACAGATGCTTTATATTTATAATTGAGTCCTAAATTACCAACGACAATATCAGGTAAATTATCATTATTCAAATCTGAAACTTCAATACTATTCCACCAACCTGTTGAAGAGCATCCTAAGTTTGTGTTCAATTCTTTTTTTGAAAAAACTCCACTCTGATTTTCAATAAGAGTTATTGGCATCCATTCACCAACTACAACTATATCCTGATCACCATCTTGATCATAATCCATCCATTCAGCATCTGTTACCAAACCTATTTCATTTAAAACAGATGAGCTGTCATGTACAGTAAATGCACCTTCATTATTAACTAATATATAACTACTTGCAGGCTCAGGATAATTCCACGGTTTCATTCTTGAACCAATAAATAAATCTATATCCCCATCATTATCAAAATCATTTGGTTTTACTACAGAACCACTTTCAAAAATTTGGGGAAGTAATTCTCTGTTGAATGTAAAATTACCATTGCCATCATTTATATAAAGTCTATCTAAATATGTACTCGAATTAGGACTAAACTCATTACCTCCTGAAACAACATATAGGTCTAAATCACCATCATTATCAGAATCAAAGAAAGTAGCATCAATATCTTCTAAAGCTTTGTGTCTTGCCCAAGTTGCACTGCTAGAAACTATAAATTGATTTTCATTTTGTATATATAGTGTAGCTGATTGACCAGAAGCACCTCCAATAAAAATATCATCTAAACCATCTCCATTAACATCTCCTTTAGTCAATGCAGGTCCCAGTTGAGATAACTTGTGAGGTAATAACACTTGTTTATCATAATCATTAAAATAATTTTCTTTGTGGCTATGTTTGATGATTGATGAATCTTCAATAAATATCGTAGACTTAATTAGTTTATTATAATTTTTATTTTTTGCTCTCTTTTTAATTTCGTGAAGCTTATTTGCTCTTGGTTTAAATATTTTTTGGACTTTCTGATCAGGCCATTCAATAACAACACTATCAACTGTAGTATTTTTACCCAATCCGAAATGAACAATATTTTCGCTATTCGAATAAATACCCCTAACATTTGTTGTTTCAAAATATTGAAAATGATTATCTGTATATAAAGAAACTTTAGTTCCAAAAGTTGGCTTATTATCTGTAAGCTTAAGTCTGATGTAATTGTTGTTATTTTTTTCAGAATTATTTTTATAAATGAAAGCTTGTTCATTAACATTATTTACAACTAAATCTAAATCACCATCGTTATCTAAATCTACATATGATGCTCCATGAGAAAATGAAGGTTGATTTAACCCTGAATTATCAGTTATATTTGAAAAATTAAGATTACCATCGTTCTTGTAATAGTAATTTTTAAGTTTTTGAGATGGCATTATATCTAATAATTCCTGTAAATCAACTA
>JAYNRW010000013.1:0-343 GCA_038114965.1 Flavobacteriaceae bacterium
GTTGTAAATAAAAAGTATGTTTTTTGTTCTGAAAGTAAGATTTGGTTTTTCTGGAAAACCTGGTTGATAATCTGGAGTATATGCTTCTAAAAATGTATCTGCTAGTAATGAGAAATTTTCATTCGATTCAATTTGTTCATAAAACTTACCATTTAATGAGATGAAACTATTCTCAGAAAAAAACACTTTTGAAATTTTATTGGGGAGAAGTTTAACTTTTTGATTTTCATTATTGATAACTTCGAATACTTGATCAAATAAATTATAGTTTGTAAGTAAGTTTTTTATTTTTCTTCCATCAAATAATTCTAAGCTAGCTTTTTTTGGTTCTTCAAAATAATAC
>JAYNRW010000013.1:353-1055 GCA_038114965.1 Flavobacteriaceae bacterium
TGCTGAAATCTCAGATTTAATTAAATCAAAATTAATTGCATTATTAAATGTTGATGTGTTATAGTTTTGAGAAAATAGATTAATACTTATAAGAACTATAAGAATTGAAGTAAGTTTTTTATTCATTTTTTAAATTTAAGAATAAGATTAATATAATTTTAAAATATTTCAGCTATCATACATCTTACACTACCTCCAGAATGCTTTTCAATTGTTGGAATTGGACTATATATTATGTTGCCAACTTTTTCAATTTCACGGATTTGACTCTTACTTAATGAACTGTA
Source organism: Flavobacteriaceae bacterium (assembly GCA_038114965.1). Taxonomy (GTDB): domain Bacteria; phylum Bacteroidota; class Bacteroidia; order Flavobacteriales; family Flavobacteriaceae; genus Eutrophosalina. The sequence continues at coordinate 641 of JAYNRW010000013.1, forward strand.
AGCTCTTTTACTCATTACTATTTGCGGAATGCCCTCAGTTGATTTTAAAAATATTACATTACCAGCAAATTTATTAATCTGTGATTCGGATAATTCAATTAAATTATTATCATTTTCAATATTAGCTTTTACATTTTTTCTTTCTTTAACATCATCGATGGAATCTAAACATATAAAACAGTTATTTGCACCAATAGACATCATTACATTAGTATGATAAATTAATTCTCTTTTTTTATTGAAGCTGTGATAAGCATGAAACATTATTGGTTTATAATCAAAATCCATACAAAATTTTAAAAATAGATTTTTTGATGATCTTTCAGAGATAACGCAGTAAGCTTTTTTATTACATCTGTCCAAAACTACACTTCCTGTTCCCTCAAGAAATATGTTTTTTTCTGCATAATTTGAG
>JAYNRW010000013.1:1070-7456 GCA_038114965.1 Flavobacteriaceae bacterium
TTTTATAATTATTTTTTTTATTAATACTATTAATTAAATCATAATTGATTTCTGTTCTTCTATTTAATGCATTCATTGGAAAAATTCCAATTTTATTATTATCAAATACTAACCAATTATTTGGAAAAATTTCATCAGGATTATCGTATATTTTACTTCCTTTAACCACTGTTATTTCAATATTGTTTTTATATATAACACTTGTTAAATCATCAAATTCTCTAAGTGCTTTTGTCAAAACATCTTTGTCATTATTTTTTGAATTACCTTTTTGAAAGTAGTTATTAATCATTGTTTGCTCATTTGACCTGAAAGTATTAGGTCTTACCATTAATATTTTATTAGTTAAATTCATTTTCTAATTAATGGTAGGGTAGTGCATCTAAATAATCCTCCTTGTTTTGAAATTTCTCTTAAATCTATCTCAATTGTTTCGATTCCTTTATTCGCTAACCAATTATTAACTTTTTTAAATCTTGGGTCACTTATAACTTTATTAGGCGCTATTGAAAAGAAATTACACATCATTAAGCTCATTTCTTCACTGTTTATATTTAAAATATTGTTTTTACCATATTTGTTTATAATCCAATCATAATCACTTTTTTTTATAAACCCGTTCTTACAAACAACAGCTAGTGATTTTCCAACAGGCTGAAAACAACAATCAAGATGAAGTGCATTATTTTTGGGATTATTAATTGATTTCTTTAATTCAAAGGCTTTGATTTTTTTACTAGGAAAAAAATTTTCAATAAATTTTACTGCTTTATAATTAGTTCTTGCTGTAATTTGATTCTTGTAATCTGTCTTGTTATAGTAACCAATGAAAACATATTCATTATCTAAAATTACATCACCTCCTTCTATGTGAGAATCAGATGGTAATCTAACTATTTTTGTTTTATCAATTTTTTTTAAAATTGTATTAAGACCAATAATTTCATTTTCTCTAAGAGGAAGTATATTTGATACAAAAAAGAAATCATCAATAACAAAACCAATATCACGGGCATATATCTGATTACAATCCTTAACGTTATCTAGGCTTAAAACTTCAATTTCATTATTCTCAAGTGTTTTTTTGTAAAGTTCTAACTCATTAATCAAATCTTTTTTTAAAGGATAAGTTCCTTTTTTTAGATGTATTATTGATGATGGGTCATATGTTTGATTTATTTTAGGTTTATTTCCTAAAGTATATGCGTTTCCAAGTATCACTGATTTTAGTGTACTTATTTCATCATATAAGTTTAACTTCATTATTAAAATTCACTTAAACTGCTATCAATGATATTAATAGCTTTAAATAATTGTCGTTTTGTAATGACCAGAGGAGGTGCAAACCTTATTTTATTTCCTTGTGTAGGCTTTGCTAAAAGTCCATTATCTCTCATTTTAAGACAAATATTCCATGGGATTTTAGATTTTGAATCACAGTCAAGAATTATTGCATTTAGCAAACCTTTTCCTCTTAAACCTTTAATAATTTTTCTTTTACTACTTATTTTTATGAGTTCAGATCTGAAAATTTCACCAAGTAATTGAGCATTTTCTGCTAATTTATAATCTATAGCATACTTAATAGAAGCTTTTGCTACAACACCTGCAAGAGGATTGCCTCCAAAGGTTGAACCATGTTGACCTACCTTCATTACACTCATAATTTCCTTAGAAGTTAAAACTCCTGATACAGGATAAAAACCTGCAGAAAGAGCCTTTCCTAAAATTACCATATCAGGCTTGATTTCTTCATGCCAAGAAGCTAAAAGTTTTCCTGTTCTACAAACTCCAGTTTGAATTTCATCAGCTATAAATAGTACATTATAATCCTCGCACAATTAATTACAATATTTTAGATAACCATCAACAGGCACTACAACACCTCCTTCGCCTTGAATTGGTTCAACTAAAAAACCGGCAATATTTTTATCCTTTTTTAGTACTTTTTCTAATGCTTCAATATCATTGTATTTAATCATTTCGAAGCCTGGTGTAAGTGGACCAAAATTTTTCTTACTTCCTAAACTTGGTGAAAAAGAAACGACAGTCGTTGTTCGACCGTGGAAATTTCCATCACAAACAATAATTTTCGCACTGTCTTCTTTTATTTTTTTAATCTCGTGTCCCCACTTTCTACATACTTTAATGGCTGTTTCAACAGCTTCTGCACCAGAATTCATAGGAAGCATTTTATCATAACCAAAGGCAGATGTAATATACTCTAGTGAGTCACCTAACTCACTATTATAAAATGCTCTTGATGTTAGAGTTAATTTTCTAGCTTGTCTTGTGAAAGCTCTGAGTATTTTTTTGTTACAATGACCTTGATTGACTGCAGAGTATGAGGATAAGAAATCAAAATACTTTTTACAATGTACATCCCAGACATATACGCCTCTTCCTTTTTTTAAAACTACAGGTAAAGGATTATAGGTGTTTGAACAAAAAGTTTCTTCTTTTTTTATTAGTGATTCTTCAAGTCTGGAAAGCATGATCAAATTTAATTATTTAAATAAGATAAGCTGAATTAATTTTTATTTAATTCTTTCAAAAATCCCCTTTTTTTTATTTTTTTTAACTGAACTCCAATCAAAATATTCACCATGCATGGTAATATAAATTCCTTTGGGTAATGTTTGAACAAACGATAGGGCACAACCAAGATTAAAAAAACCATCTGATGAGCTTCCAAAAGCATATGGAATCATTGCTCCAGTTAATATGATTGTTTTGTTATTAAAGTTCTCTTCTGAAAGTTTTTCAGCTGTATTAATCATTCTATCAGTTCCATGAGTAATTATGATCATTTCACTTTTTTCTCTTTTACATTCATTTACAATTTTATTTACATCATTTTTATCCATTTCCAAGCTGTCTTTCATCATTAGTGTTTCTACCTTAACACTAAGTTTACACTTACTTCTTTTAAGCATTTGAGGAATATGAGTTTTTTCAAAAAATAAAACACCGTTAATTGAGTCATAACTCTTGTCAAAAGTTCCACCTGTTATTAAAATTTTTATCATCTTAGTGTGTAATAATTAACACATACCTAAAGTAGTGAATTATAAATTTATAATAGATTCTGATATTGCAAATGCAGAAACTTTACCTGGGTGGTTTTATAATTCAGAAGAAGTTTTTAAGCTTTTAAAAGAAAAAATTTTTTTAAAATGTTGGCATTGGATTGATGATAAATCAATATTTAATCAATTCAGCACATGTCCTTTTTTTATTCTTCCTGATTATTTATCTGAACCAATAATTGTTTTAAAAAATCCATCAAACGATTATAAATCTCTTTCAAATGTTTGTACTCACAGAGGTAATTTAATTTTTGATAAACCTTCTAATTCAAATAGTTTAATATGTAATTATCACGGTAGAAAATTTGATAATGATGGTAAATTTAAATTTATGCCAGAATTTGAGATGACAAAAAACTTTCCTAGAAATTGTGATAACCTTCATGGATTTCCTATCAAATCTTTTGGAAACCTCTTATTTGTAGGATTTAATCCAGGTTTTAATATTGAAAATGTTTTTTCTATAATTAAAGAAAGAGTTGGATTTATGCCTATTGATGAATTTATTTTTGATGAAAATCTTTCTAGAGATTTTAAAATTAATTCTCACTGGGCTTTATATTGTGATAATTATTTAGAAGGGTTTCATGTTCCATTTGTACACAAAGACTTAAATAAGATATTGGATTATGACAGTTATGAAACAATAATATATGACCATTGTAATCTTCAAATTGGCTATTCTGACAATAAAGATGATACATTTAAATTTCCTAAAAACCATATTGATTATGGTAAAAATATTGCTGCATATTATTACTGGATATTTCCAAATTTAATGTTGAATTTTTATCCATGGGGACTTTCTGTTAATCTTGTACAGCCAAAATCAATAAATTCAACAAATGTGTCATTTAGATCATATGTTTTTGATAAAAATAAATTAAATTTCGGAGCTGGAAGTGATTTAGATAAAGTTGAACATGAGGATGAGGAAGTTGTTGAAAATGTGAATAAAGGACTTAAATCATCATTTTATAAAACTGGAAGATTTTCACCTACAAAAGAAAAAGGTGTTCATCACTTTCATTTATTATTATCAAAGTTCATTAATAAATAAAAAACCCTTGAAAAAATTATTTTCAAGGGCTTTTGCGGAGAAAGAGGGATTCGAACCCCCGGAGGTGTGACCCTCGCTGGTTTTCAAGACCAGTGCATTCGACCACTCTGCCATTTCTCCAGACGTGCAAATATAAAAAGTAATTTTTGATATCATAATCAATAGTTAATAGAATATTATACATAAATTAGACAGCATTGGATTTTATTTTAAACATACCATGGGAATATCCTTTACTAATTGTTGTTGGAATTATAGTTGGCTTTATTAATACAATGGCAGGAGGAGGGTCCCTAATCACCCTTCCAATACTTATATTTTTAGGATTACCCTCTGCAGTAGCAAACGGTACAAATCGTATAGCTCTTATGATGACTGCATTTTCAGCAAATATGGGTTTTAAAAGTAAAGGAATTTCAACATTTCCATTTAGCGCATATACGGGCACATGTGCTTTAATGGGGTCAATAATTGGTGCTCATATTGCTATAGATATTAATGATGCAGCTTTCAATAAGATTCTCTCTATCATAATGATTCTTGTTATACTCATAATTATTTTTAAACCAAGAATTGTCTCAAATGATCTTTCTGTAAGATTAACAGGAAAACACCTTAGATTATCTTGTGTAGTATTCTTTTTTATTGGGTTATATGGAGGATTTGTTAATGCAGGAATTGGTTTTGTAATAATGCTTTTTTTACATTTTTACAATAGAATGAATCTTGTTAGAGTAAATGCCACTAAAGTTGTAATTGTATTAGTCTATACAATTGGAGCATTCTTAACTTTTGTTTTTAATGATTTGGTAAATTATTCTTATGGAATATGTTTAGCTATAGGTACTGTATTTGGTGGCTGGAATGCAAGTAGGTTTGCAGTAAAAAAAGGAGAAAAAGTTATAAAGATATTTTTGGTGATATCAGTAGTGATTATATCAATTAAGCTTTGGTTTTTTTAATACCTGGTTGTCTTAATAATTTCAATTCCATAACCCGTTAATCCGACTCTTTTAAGGTTTTTACTATTAGTAAGAAGATTTAATTTATTAGCTTTTAATTTATGCAGAATTTGAGCACCAATCCCAAAATCTTTAGTGTCCATTTTTCTATATTTAGTTGGAGCTTTCCCCTCAGATATATTTTCTTTAATATTTTTTAATCTAGACAACAATGAACTTGTTTCTTGCTCATGATTAATGAACACTATTATTCCAGCTTTACTATCATTTAATTTTTTAAAAATTCTATCAAAATCATGATAATCGTTGCTTATTAAATTATCTAATATATTATTGATTGAACCTAGAGAAGATATTCTTGTTAAAACAGGTTCACTGCTGGTCCATTCTCCTCTTGTTAAGGCAATGTGAATTTGATTGTTATTTGTTTGATTAAAAACATTTAAATTAAATTTTCCATAAACAGAATTAAAAACAAAATCATCTACAAGCTTAATTAAACTATCGTTTTTCATTCTAAAAGAAACAAGATCTTCTATTGAAATGATCTTTAAATCTAATTCCTTTGCTAAAACAATAAGTTCAGGAAGTCTAGCCATAGTGCCATCTTCATTCATTATTTCACAAACAACTCCAGCTGGTTTAAATCCTGCTAATCTTGATAAATCTACTGCAGCCTCAGTATGACCAGTTCTTCTTAAGACTCCACCAGGTTTTCCGACTAACGGAAAAATATGCCCTGGTTTTGCTAAATCTTGAGGTTTTGTATTGTCATCTACTAATGCTTTGATTGTTTTAGACCTGTCACTTGCTGATATCCCTGATGTAACACCATTACCTTTTAAATCTACAGAGACTGTAAAAGCAGTTTCCATCAATTCTGTATTGTTATCAACCATTGGATTTAATTTTAGTTGAGAACATCTTTCAGGTGTCAATGGAACACAAATTAAACCCCTACCTTTTGAGGCCATAAAATTTATTATTTCTGGTGTTACTATTTCTGCTGGATATACAAAATCACCTTCATTTTCTCTGTTTTCATCATCAACAACTATTATGACTTTTCCAGATTTTAAGTCATCTAAAGCTTCCTCAATTGAATTTAAACTCATTTTAAAAAATTGATTTTATTAAAAAACTGTTTTATTTCTTCAAAAATATTATCAATATTAATAATTGACTTATCAGAAGATGCTCTAATCATTAAATAAATACCAATAGGAAGCATTAAAATATTAGATACCCAACTTCCAATGAATGGATTTATAGAAC
>JAYNRW010000013.1:7466-23316 GCA_038114965.1 Flavobacteriaceae bacterium
ATGTAACAACAAAATGATAAGTTAAAAACATAATTAATGCAATTACTACAGGATATCCAAAACCCCCTTTTCTAATAATAGCACCAAGTGGTGCAACAACAAGAAAAAGTATAATAGCTGCAAGTGATATTGCATACTTATCATGCAAATTAGATTTATGAAGATTTATAAGCTTTTCTCTAATGAAAAAATTTGTTTTTTGAGACTCTAATGTTGTTTTTTGATTTTCAATATTGTTTTGCATAGAATTTAATACCTGAAACATTGTTACTTTATCAAAATCGTTAAGAATCTCATTATATGACCTAACATCAGGAACTGTCGATCTGTTAGCATAATTTGTTTGAAAATTATATATACCTGTTCTTTTATAAAAATTATTTGAAAAGTTTTGATACTGGTTAACAAGTCTATTTTCTAATGAATCTATACTAAATCTTAACTCGTTTACATTTTGCATTCGGAATGTGTTATTATATTTTTCGTCAGAGAAATCAACATTGTTTAATTGTTTGAGATCAATGAATATCTCATGTTTTTCAAAATATATTTTTGTTTGTGGTTTAAATTCTTTTGAATTTGGATTCTCAGAAAGTATTTCCTCATATCTATATCCATCGTTTAATTGAATTTTAAGTATATCTGAAAATTCATTACTTACAAGTTTACCATCTGATTCTTTAATGACTATAGTGTTATCATTATTCTTATTTGATTTATGAATTATTATTCCTCTAAGATTTGAATTATCTAAACCAAACTTATCATCTACTTTAATATTCATTAATCCTATATTATTAAATATACCCTCTGTAATGGCAAGTGAAGGTTTTACTTTTGCAAGATTTTTTCTGAGATTATAGGATTTAAATTCAGCATATGGAATTAAATTATTTGAAATAAAAAAAACTGAGAAGCATAAAACTAGGTTAAAGACAATTAAACCCCTCATTGACCTTATTAGAGATATTCCTGATGATTTTATTGCAGCAAATTCATAATTTTCAGCTAAATCACCATAAGTCATTATTGAAGCAAGTAATACTGTTAGAGGAAGAATTAAGGGTATTAATTTTGGTGTGTAGTATAATAGAAATTTAAATATAATTTCATAATCTACTTCTTTGCCAGCTAAATCATCAATAAACATCCAGATTGTTTGAAAAATAAAAACAAACATGATTAACAGAAAGAAACTAAAGAATTTTTTCAGGTACGATATTAATATATATTTATCTAATAATTTCATAGTCTGTTTATAAAGTAATCTTTATAATTATCTAAATCTATTTTAACTTCACTTTCATTGAATTTAGTATTCACTTTTAGTTGTTTTAAAAAAATCTTATTTATCAAATTTGAATCTTTATAAAAAATTTCAATATTAAGTATGTCAAAATTTGAGTCAAATAAAATTTTATAATCTGAATTCCCCTCATTTTTAAACATTAACAAGTAATTTATATTGTTTTTAGAAGTAATGGTTTCAAGCTCATATGAAAACTCATTTTTGAGGTTAATTACTAATTCTTTTAAATTGAGTGTTGAAATCAATGAATTTTTTAAAAAGTCTTCATTTTCTTTTGAGTCATATATGTTAACTTCATAGTTTTCATCTATAACAGTATACAATATCTTATCATCAAAAAAATATTTGATATCATCAATTACGATTTTAAATGAATCTTCTATTAAAATCATTTCACCATTATTTTGAAATTTTACAATGTTATTTTGTTTCGTAATAATTTCAAACTTAATTTTTGCTGTATTTATACTTGTGTATTTACTAAAAAATGAATCAATAATTTTGGAGTCTTGATTTAATAAATTAAATAATGAAAAAATTAAGATTACTATTTTTTTCATAATTATTCATTATTCAATAATTGATCCAATTCAACCAAATTTTTCACTAATACTGATCTAGCTTTACTACCCTCAAAATGTCCAACAATCCCTGCAGCTTCAAGTTGATCAATAATTCTTCCCGCTCTATTATATCCTAGCTTCATTTTTCTTTGTATTAATGATGCTGATCCTTGTTGAGCTGTTACAATTACTTCAGCTGCTTCTCTAAACAATGGATCTCTATCTTCAATGTTAACTGTATTGTTCTGAATTTTATCTTCTTCAATAAATTCTGGAAGTATGTAAGCATCCGAGTAACCTTTCTGTGATCCTATTATATCAGTAATTTTTTCAATTTCATCTGTGTCAACAAAACCGCATTGTAATCTAATTAAATCATTTCCTTGTGTAAATAACATGTCACCTCTTCCAATTAACTGATCAGCTCCTCCAGAGTCTAGTATAGTCCTTGAATCAACTTTTGATGTAACTCTAAATGCGATTCTTGCAGGAAAGTTAGCTTTTATAAGACCAGTTATAACATTAACTGAAGGTCTTTGGGTAGCAATTAATAAGTGTATACCTACAGCTCTAGCTAATTGAGCCAATCTTGCTATTGGAGTTTCAACTTCTTTTCCCGTTGTCATAATTAAATCTGCAAACTCATCAACAACTAGTACTAAATAGGGGAGGAATTTATGTCCATCATTAGGATTTAGCTTTCTTTTCTTAAATTTTAAATTATATTCTTTGATGTTTCTGCACATTGCGTTTTTGAGTAAGTCATATCGTTGCTCCATTTCAATACAAAGCGAGTTTAATGTTTTAATTACAGTTTTATTTTCTGTAATAATTGCTTCATCTGAATCAGGGAGTTTAGCTAAATAATGTCTCTCAATTTTATTAAACAATGTTAATTCTACTTTTTTTGGATCTACTAGAATAAATTTAATTTCTGATGGATGTTTTTTATATAGTAGTGAAGTTATAATAGAATTTATTCCTACTGATTTACCTTGACCTGTAGCACCTGCCATAAGTAAATGTGGCATTTTTGAAAAATCAACAACGAAAGTTTCATTACTAATTGTTTTACCCAAAGCTAAGGGTAATTCCATCTCAGCATCTTGAAATTTCTTAGAAGAAATTAAAGATTTCATTGATACAGTTTTTCTATTTTTATTTGGAACTTCAATTCCAATAGTTCCTTTTCCAGGAATTGGAGCAATTATTCTAATTCCAAGGGCTGATAATGATAATGCAATATCATCTTCTAAACTTTTAATTTTAGAAATTCTAATTCCAGCTTCAGGGATAATTTCGTATAAAGTTACAGTAGGCCCTATAGTTGCTTTTATTTTGTCAATACCGATCTTATAATTTTTAAGAGTCTCGATTATTTTTTCCTTATTTTCTTCTAATTCTTCTTGATTAATTGTAATAACGCCATCATTATTGTGTTCTGATAAAAGTTTTATCTGTGGCTGCTTAAAACTTTTTAATTCTAATGTATGATCGTATTCACCATGTTTTTTTAAAATATTTTCAGATTCTGATTTAATTCTTTCTTCATCACTAACTTCTTCAACTTTCATTTCTATTTTATCATCTGCCTTTTTCTCAAGATTGTTTTCTTCTTCAGAATCAATTTTTGAAAAATTCTCTATTGTAGGTTTTACTTGTTGTATTTCTTCCTCATTTTTAAATACAAATTTATTTTCAACTGTTTCTTCATTTGTATCATCTGAATATTCATCTGTAGATTTTTTGCTAGAAATTTTAATTTTTTCTATAAAACCCTTAATGAAATTATAGGTTTTTAGAGGGGTGATTTTTAAAACTAAAATCATAAAAACAATGAAACCAAAAATTAAAAGAAGAATTAAACCAATATCTCCTGAAAAGTTTATGATTAGGTTTTTAGCTTCAAATCCAAATACACCAGAATAAATTTTATTATTTATGAAATAACCACAGAATAAAGAAATCCAAATACATGATAGTAGTAGTGTAAAAGATCTATTTATTATTTTATTTAATCCTCTGTCAAATGCTAATGACAGACCTAAAATTAAAATATTGAAACAAATTAATAATGAGCCTATACCAAAGCCAGTATACACAAGATAGTAAGAGACATAAAAGCCTATTTTATTCCCAATATTTTCTACTTTATCATTTGAACTAAATATGTCATTAATAAGAGATTGATCATCTTGCCATGTATTAATAAATGAAAAAATTGATATTGTTATCAATAATGAGAAAATAACTAAAAAGGAACCTAAGATAGTTTTAGAATTATTTTTCATTTAATTTCTTGATTTTGAACCCAATTGAAGCTATAATCAAAGTTGTAATTGGACTTAGCCAGTTAAATATAGCATATATAAAATAATCTAAAACACTCACATTTAAAACACCCGCTTGATAAGCTCCACATGTATTCCATGGAATTAGGACTGATGTAACTGTTCCAGAATCCTCAATTGTTCTACTTAAATTTAAACTTGATAGTTTTCTGTCTTTATATGCCTGAGAAAACATTTTTCCAGGGATTACAATAGCCAAGTATTGATCTGAAGCAGAGACATTAACTGTTAAACAACTAATTATTGTACTTGAAAACAAGCCAATTGTAGATTTAGCTTTATTCAATAGATATACAGAAATTCTTTTTAGAGCTCCAATTGATTCCATTACACCTCCAAAAATCATAGCAGAAATTGTTAACCATATAGTATTTAACATTCCTTTCATTCCACCTGAGTAAAATAGTTCATTTAAAAAACCTGTTTCAGTTTTAATATTTGTTTCAGAAACAATAGAATTTATTACTATTTGATATGTGTTTTGTCCAGTTTCTTTCGAGAAATTAAGAATGAGATCATTTTGAAAAATTAAAAACAATAAAGCAGCAGTCATTATTCCTATAAAGAGAGAGATTACGGGATTGATTTTCTTAACAATAAGAAGAATTACAATTAATGGTACAACAAATAGAACAGGGGATATATAAAAATAGTCTTTAATTGATTCTATATACTGCATGTTTTCAATTGTTTGATTTGGTAAATTGAAAATGTTATAAAAGGTGAAAAAGATTAATGTAATTATAATTGTAGGAACAGTTGTAATAGTCATGTATTTAATATGCTCAAATAGATTTGACCCTGAAACAGCTGCAGCAAGATTTGTTGTGTCACTTAACGGGGACATTTTATCTCCAAAATAGGCTCCGGAAATTACAGCACCTGCAACTAAACCTAAATCAAAACCCAATGCTTTTCCAATTCCAATTAATCCAATTCCTATTGTAGCTGATGTAGACCAACTACTTCCTGTTGCTAATGCTACAATTGCACTTATAATCACACATGTTGGTAAAAAAAATGATGCATTAATCAATTTTAGACCATAGTAAATCATAGATGGAATTATACCACTAACTAACCAACTACCAGAAAGTCCTCCAACTAATAATAATATAATTATTGGAATACTTATTGATTTTAAATTTTCAGAGATTGTCTTAAAAATTTCTTCTGCTTTTATTTTGTTTTTAATTCCAAATCCAAAAGCAATAGCAGCACCAGTTAAAAGAATAAGTTGGTTAGAGCCATCTAAAGAATCATCTCCAAAAATACTGACATTTATATATAGTAAAGTAACAAGTATTATTATTGGTGCTATTGAATCAAAAAGAGAAATTGTTTTTTGATTTTCAATATTCATTTTTTTCTCACCCATACTGAATTGCTAATATATTCAAAAATCATCTTTATACATCTTAAAATAAACTATTAAAATCATTTTTAATTATTGAGTATTTGTATTTTTGTATAAGAATGTCAACAAACAAATTTGATGTAGTTGTTATTGGATCGGGTCCTGGTGGATATGTTTGTGCTATAAGATTATCGCAGTTAGGTTTTAAAACCGCAATTATTGAAAAATACAATTCATTAGGTGGAACATGTCTCAATGTAGGTTGTATTCCATCCAAATCTCTGTTAGATTCATCTCATCACTACCATGATATTTTAAAAAATGCTTCAAAACATGGAATTGAGATTGATGGAGAGGTTAAGTTAGATTTTAATAAAATGATTGACAGAAAAAATAATGTTGTTAGTCAGACTGTGAAGGGAATTGATTTTCTTATGGATAAAAACAATATTACAGTATTTAATGGCCTAGGATCATTTATTGATTCATCATCAATTTCAGTTGAAGGCTATGACAATCCTGTATATTTTGACAAATGCATAATTGCAACAGGATCAAAACCGATTTCACTTCCTTTTATAAATATTGACAAACAAAGGATTATAACATCAACTGAAGCTTTGTCTTTAAAAGAAGTTCCAAAGCATTTAGTAATAATTGGCGGAGGTGTTATAGGTTTAGAACTGGGTCAAGTTTATAAAAGACTTGGGTCTGAGGTGTCAGTTATTGAATATTCTAATAAGATTACCCCTTTCATGGATAAAGATATTTCAAAGGAATTATTGAAAGTCTTAAAGAAAGAAAAAATTAAATTTTATTTATCTCATGAAGTTTTTGAGGCTAATTCTGACGGTAACTCGGTTACAGTCAAAGCAAAAGATAGTAACGATAAAATAATTGAATTTAATTGCGATTACTGTCTTGTTTCCGTAGGTAGAAAAGCATACACAGTTGGTTTAAATCTTAAGAATGCTAAAGTTAATTATAACCAAAACGGTAAAATAGAGGTAAATAATAAGTTTCAAACATCTTCTGAGAACATATATGCTATTGGGGATGTAATCAATGGACCAATGCTTGCTCACAAAGCTGAAGAAGAGGGGATAGCTGTTGCAGAAATGCTAAAAAATCAAAAACCTCACATAGATTATAATCTCATCCCAAATGTTATTTATACATGGCCTGAAGTTGCTTCAGTTGGAAAAACAGAAGATCAATTAACTAATGATAATGTTGATTTCAAAGTTGGTAAATTTCCAATGAGAGCTTTAGGAAGGTCTAGAGCTAGTAATGACTTAGATGGTTTTGTAAAAATATTAGCAGATTCTAAGTCTGATGAAATTTTAGGTGTTCACATTATTGGCGCAAGAGCTGCAGATTTAATTGTTGAAGGTGTTACAGCAATGGAATTTAGAGCTTCCTGTGAAGATATATCTATGATGAGTCATCCTCACCCAACTTATTCAGAAGCGATGAAAGAAGCTGCTCTGTCTGCTCTTGAAAACAGGCCTATTCACATTTAGAGGTCAAATATTTTATTCATCTTTAATTCAATTTCATCAAGACATAAATTATTAATTCCTCCTATTATCTCATGTTTAATGTCTTTTTTAGGTACGAATGATTCGTTCTTAATTTCATTTGAAACTTGATTATATGAGTCTCTGAAACTTTTTCCGCTTTTTACTAATTCGTTAAGGTTTTCAACAGAGAAGATGTATTCATATTTTTTATCTTTAAGAATATCTCTTCTTACCTTTATTTTTTTTATTGAATAATTAAAGATTTCTAAACAATTCACAATTTCATTAATAGCTTGTATTATTTTTTCTTTGTATAGTTGTAAATCTCTATGATAACCACTTGTTAAATTGTTAGACATTATTAGAAACTCATTTGGAAGTGATTTTAGTGAATTACATTTTGCTCTCACTAATTCAAAAACATCAGGATTTTTTTTATGAGGCATTATACTAGAACCAGTGGTTAATTCATCTGGAAATGATATAAAATTTAACTCTTGCGTCATATATAAACAAATGTCTGAGCAAAATGTTGATAGAGTAGATGCTATAGAGCTAATAGCAATTGCTAAACTTTTTTCAATCCTACCTCTGTTCATTTGAGCAGCAACAACATTGTATTTAAGATCACTAAAGCCAAGCTCTTTAGTTGTCATTTTTCTGTCAATATTAAATGAGCTTCCATAACCAGCTGCACTTCCTAATGGATTTTGATCATTAATTTGAAATGCAGTATTAAAATACAATACATCATCAATCATATTTTCAGCATATGACGAAAACCAAAGTCCAAATGATGAAGGCATTGCTGATTGTAAGTGTGTATAGCCTGGCAGTAAATGTTTTGAATTTTTCTTAGATAGAATTATTAAAGTGTCAAACAACTCTTTAATTTTATTTTTAATTATTAAAATTTCATCTTTAAAATATAGTTGTAAAGCAACAAGAACTTGATCATTTCTTGATCTTCCAGTATGAATTTTTTTACCTAAATCTCCTAATTTATCAGTCAAGTAAAATTCTATCTTGGAATGAATATCCTCAAATTTTTCTTCAATTTTAAATTCACTTTTTTCAATTAATGAAAGTATGGTCTTAAGTTCCTTAACTAATAAACTTTCTTCCTCATTATTGATCACTCCAATTTTTGATAACATTTTAGCATGTGCTATACTTGCTTTAACATCATATTTGGCAATATACATATCGTAAATTCTATCATCTCCAACAGTGAAATTTTCAATCTTATTATCTAATTCATCATTTTTGTTCCAAAGTTTCATTATAATATGTATTCTTCAATTAATTCAATATATTTTTTAACACCATTCTTAATCTCATCAACATATATAAATTCATCTGCTGTATGAGATCTCGTTGAATCGCCTGGACCTAATTTAATAGAGTTGCATTTAATTTTTGCTTGATCAGAAAGAGTAGGAGATCCATATTTTGTAAATCCAAGTTTGTTTCCAGCTTTTATAATTTTATGATTTTCTGGAATTGAAGATGAATTAAGGTCTAAATTTCTTGGTACTACTTCACAATCTAATTCATCCTTTAATACATTATAAATTTCTGTATTAGTATACTTGTCATTTATTCTAGCATCTAAAACTAGTTTTACTTCTGCTGGAACTACATTATGTTGTACACCTGCATTAATTTGAGTAACTGTCAATTTAACATCATCAAGAAGATTTGATTTTTTTTCAAATTTAATTTTGGATATTTTATTAATTATATCAATAGCCTTATAAATAGGATTATCTAAATTTTTATGTGCTGCGTGACTTGATGTTCCTTTGACAATCAAGTCAAATACAATTAATCCTTTTTCAGCAACAGCAATATTCATTAAAGTAGGTTCTCCGACAATAGCCAATTCAATTTCTGGTAAAATTGGCATTATGCTTTTAATCCCATTTGGTCCTGACCTTTCCTCCTCAGCTGAGGCTAATAGTATAATATTGTGACTCAAATTTTCTTTATCGTAAAAATGTAAAAAAGTTGTAATTAGACTAACTAAAGCACCTCCAGCATCATTGCTTCCCAGTCCATAAAGTTTACCATTAACAATTTGAGGTTTATATGGGTCAAGTGTGTAAGCTGAATTCGGCTCGACGGTATCATGATGAGAGTTTAATAAAATATTTGGCTTTGTTTGGTCATAGTGTTTATTGTAAGCTATAATATTATTAACCTTTCTATCACTCTTAACACCTCTTTCTTTAAGCCAATTATTAATTTTAGTTGCTGTTTTGTCTTCCTCAAACGAAAAAGATTGAATACTAATCAAATCCTTTAGAAGATTTATCGCATCGTCTTGTAATTTATCTAACTTAAACATATCTCTGTAGAATTATTAGGATTTTCAAATATATTAATATCTCCAATGTAAACTTTTTTAACACCATTTTTAATTGAATCAAAAGCGTTTTCAATTTTTGGAATCATTCCATCTTTTATGGTTTTATTTTTTAAAAGATTAAGGTAATCATGATAATTAATTCGTTTAATAACTTTATTGTTTTCTAATACTCCAGATTTATCAAAACAGTATAATAACCTCAAATTATAATATTTAGACATTTCTATAGCAACTTTAGTTGCAATCGTATCGGCATTAGTATTTAACAATAAGCCATTCTTATCAGCAGTAATTGGGCAGATTACCGGATAAATATTATTGTCAATTAAAAGTTTAAGAAATATTCCATTAATACTTGTAATATCACCTACAAATCCATAATCAACTTCTTTAATTTCTCTTTTTTTACTTAATATTACTTTTGAATCCACACCACTTAATCCAATATATTTTTTTTCACTTTTGTTGAGTTTTGAAATTATATTCTTATTTATCTTTCCTGAGTATAGCATCACTAATTTTTCAATTGCTATTTTGTCGGTAATTCTTCTTCCATTAATCATTTTTACAGGGATGTTATTTTTTTTAAAATAGTCATTAGCAATATTACCTCCACCATGAACAATAATAACATTACCATTAGTTTGATTAATTTTTTTTAAATACTTTTCTAAAAGCTCTGAATCTGAAATAATTTTTCCTCCTATTTTAATAATTGTTAATTCAGATTTCATTTAATATGTTCTTTAAAATTAATTGAGCACTATAAACTCTATTATTTGACTGTTCTACAACTAACGAATTATCACTATCAATAACACTGTCAGAAACAACAAGATTTCTTCTAACAGGGAGACAATGCATAAATTTTGCATTATTTGTAATATTCATTTTGTCATCATCAATTATCCAAGAGTCTTTAACATCAAGGACTTTACCATAATTGTCATAGCTTGACCAATTTTTTGCATATACTAAGTTTACACCTTCAAACGCTTCCTTTTGATTATTAATTATTTCGATTCCATCAGTTATATTTTCATTTAGATTATATCCAATCGGATTTGTAATCTTAATATCATAATTCATTTTTTTAGCCATATTGATAAATGAATTAGCAACAGCGTGGGGTAGTGGTTTGATATGAGGTGCCCATGATAGTACTATTTTTGGTTTTTTTACTTTTTCCTTAATAGTAACTGCATCTGCCAATGCTTGAAGTGGATGATAGATTGAGCTTTCTAAGTTTATAACAGGGATATTAGCATATTTCTTAAATGAGTTAATGACAATATCTTTTTCGTCATGAGTTTTATTAATTAGAGATGGAAATGATCTTATTCCTATTATATCACAATATTGACCTACAACTCTAGCTGCATCTTTAATATGTTCAGCCTTATTTGAATTCATTATTACTCCATCTTCACATTCTAAATTCCAACCTTCATTATTGAAATTCATAGAAATCACATTCATACCAAGAATTTTTGCTGCTTTTTCTGTACTTATTCTTGTTCTTAAACTAGGATTAAAAAAGAGTAGTCCTAATGTTTTGTTTTTTCCTAAAGAATTCAGTTCATATGGGCTTTTTTTAAGACTTATGCAATCATCTACTGATTTGTTATAATCTTTAATATCATTTATGTTTATAAAATTCTTCATATATAATTAATATGTTGATCCTTTAAGTTTAAGTCCAGTGGTTTGATCAATTCCGAACATAAGATTCAAATTTTGTATTGCTTGTCCTGAAGCTCCTTTTATTAGATTATCTATTGCAGTAGTAATTAATATTTTATCATCAATTTTGGTTAAGTGAATTAAACATTTGTTTGTATTAACAACATCTTTCAAAGAAATTTCATTATCACATACATTTACAAATGGGGCATTGAGGAAATAATTTTTATATAGGTTGATTATTTCATCAATTGATTTATCAGATTTAAAATAAATACTACAATAGATTCCTCTTGTAAATGTTCCTCTATATGTAAGTAAGTTAATTGAGGATTTATAACTTGAGATATTTAGGAGTGTTTTTTTAATTTCTTTTAAATGTTGATGTTTAAAGGGTTTATACCAAGAAACGTTACTGTTTCTCCAACTAAAATGTGTTTTTTCAGAGGGAATTATGCCAGCTCCAGTACTTCCAGTTGTAGCATTAATATTTATTTCACCATTCACTAGCCCATTACTAATACTTGGACTTAATCCTAAAAGAATTGCAGTAGCAAAACATCCAGGATTTGCAACATTTGAGCTTTTTTTTATTTCATCTTGGTTAATTTCTGGTAAACCATAAATAAAATTTCTTTTTGATTTTTTATGTGAATTATCATTTCTAAAATCTTGACTTAGGTCAATAATTTTAATTGTATCATCTAATTTGTTATTATTTAGAAATTCTATTGATTTATTATGACCGCAACATAAAAACAAAACATCTATATCCTTTTCAATTTTATCAGAAAAAATCATTTCAGTTTCCCCTGTGAGGTCAATTAAAATATCTGATATTTTTTTATTCTTATTTGTTTTGCTCAATGCAAATTTTAATTCAATATTTGGGTGTAATAATAATAACCTTATTAATTCACTTCCAGTATATCCAGATGCTCCAATAATTCCAACTTTAATTTTATTTTTTTTCATTTATATTCTGATATATTTTGTTTTGAGTTGATAATATTTTAATAAAACCTTTTGCATCATCTGATGACCATAGTTTATTTTTCTCACCATATGATCCAAATTGTGTATTCATTAGATCATTTTTTGAAATTACTCCCTCGAGTTCAAACCTGTAGGGATATAATGACACAATAACACTTCCAGTTACTTTACTTTGACTTGATTCCATAAAAGATTCAATATTCCTCATGACAGGATCTAAATATTGACCTTCATGAAGTAACATTCCATAAAAATCTGCAAGTTTGTCTTTTTGAAATAGTTGCCATTTTGTTAATACGTGTTTTTCCAAAAGATGATGAGCCTTTATTATTACTTGAGGCCCACCAGCTTGAAATCCAACTCTTCCTTTAATTCCAACTATTGTGTCTCCAACATGAATATCTCTTCCAATAAAGAATGAGTCACATAAATTAGAAATATATTCAATTGCCTTAACGCTATTTAATTCTTTACCGTTTACACCACAGATTTCACCTTTTTCAAATTCTAAAGTAATTTTTTCTGTCTTTTTATCAGTTATCTTGCCTGGATAAGCATTATCTGGAAGTTTTTTATTTGAAGTAAGAGTTTCATCACCACCTACACTTGTTCCCCACAATCCTTTATTTATTGAATACTTCGCTTTATTCCATTTTAAATCAATATTATTAGACTTTAAATAATCTAATTCTTCTTGTCTAGATAATGAATTATCTCTAATTGGTGTTAAAATTTGAATTTCTGGAGCTAAAATTTGAAATATCATATCAAATCTTACTTGATCATTTCCTGCTCCAGTACTTCCATGAGCAATAAAATCACATTTATTTTTTATTGCATATTCTACAATTTCTATTGCTTGAATTATTCTTTCTGAGCTTACTGACAATGGATAGGTGTTGTTTCTTAAAACATTTCCAAATACTAAGTATTTTACTATTTTATTATAAAATTCTTCAATAGCATTTATTGATTTATACTTAGATGCTCCAAGTTTATAAGCATTTTTTTCAATTTCTGCCAGTTCTTTCTCTGTAAAACCTCCAGTATTTACACTAATTGCATGAACTTCAAATCCTTCATTACTAAACTTTTTTAAACAATAAGAGGTGTCTAATCCTCCACTATAAGCTAAAACTATTTTTTTCATTTATTTTTTTTTGGGTTATAAAGCATTCCAGTGCATAAACACATCTTCCTTTTAGTTCTTTGTAAAATATCATAATTATTACATGTTTGACATCCTTTCCAAAACTCATCATCATCTGTAAGTTCTGAAAAAGTTACAGGTTCATAACCTAGACTATAGTTAATCTTCATTACAGGTAGCCCTGTAGTAATTCCAAATATTTTAGTTTGAGGATATTTTTTCTTAGAATATTCAAATGTCTTCTTTTTAATCAATTTAGCTAAACCAATTCCTCTAAATTCAGGAGAAACAATTAATCCTGAATGCGCAACATATTTTCCATGACCCCATATTTCGATATAACAAAATCCAGCAAATTTTTCATCTTTTAAAGCAATTATTGCGTTTGCATTTTTAATTTTTGTTTCTATATACTCAGGACTTCTAAGAGCAATACCGGTACCTCTAACTTTGGCTGATTCAGCTATGGTTTCTGAAATTATTTTACAATATTTTATATGCTTCAAAGAAGCTATTTCGATTTTCAATTTATAAAGTTTTAATTATGATTTGCGATTAAGTTATCTAGATGACTAGATAAAAAAGATATAAACGCCTAGCGGCGAGTTTTACGTTGATTACGTTTTTTTAAATTTCTCTTATTAATCACAGAGCAAATATCAAAAAAAAATATTAAACAAAATATTTTTTATAATTATTTTTAATTGTTGGAAAGATTAAATAAACTTTTTACAGTTGATGATATAGAGAATTTTAAGAGAAAAATTCTTCATATTTCCACCCATTTTGAAAACTCTATAATTTTAAATTCAAACCATTCCAGTACTGAATATGATTTGATTTTCGCATATGGATTACATTCCTTTTTGTCTTCAAATAAAAATTCTCTTAAAAAATTAGATGATTACGTGAACCATAGTGCAGATTTTTTATTTGGTTTTTTTTCATATGATTTAAATAATGAATTTTAACCTTTAAAAAGTTAAAATTTATTAATTCATGAAATTCCAAATATTTATTTTTTTCAGCCTAAGGTTGTTATAACTGTTAAAGAAAACACAGTTGATATAAAATATATTTCAGGAATTAATCCAGATGAAGAGTTAAAAAAGATTCTAAATTTTAAATATATTTTTAAAAACCATTCTCTTAAAGATAATTTAGAACTGAGATTTAATAAAAGTGATTATGTGAAGTCTGTAAACAATATTAAAGAACACATTAGAATTGGAGATGTTTATGAACTTAATTTTTGTATGGATTACCATTCTAATGATATAATTATAGATCCAATTAAATCATATATTTCTCTTAATTCGCTTACCGAATCTCCTATGAGTGCTTTTTTTAAATTAAAATCTCTTCATTTATTATCCTCTTCTCCTGAAAGATTTATTAAAAAGAAACATAATAGAATTATAACTCAACCAATTAAGGGTACAATTAGAAGGGATAAGGATATTACTAATGATTTAAAAAACATTAATTATTTAAACAATAATTCTAAAGAGCTTTCAGAGAATCATATGATAGTTGACCTAGTGAGAAATGACTTGTCTAGAGTTGCAAAAAAGGGTACAGTCAAAGTTAAAGAACTCTCAGTTTTGTATTCATTTAAAAATGTACACCAATTAATTTCAACAGTTGAAGCTGAGATTAGTAATTCAACTAGAATTTCAAAAATTTTGGAAAGCACTTTTCCAATGGGAAGTATGACGGGTGCACCAAAAATTCGATCTATGGAGTTAATTGAGAAATTTGAAAAAACTCAAAGAGGCATTTATAGTGGTGCGGTTGGATATATTAGTCCAAAAAAAGACTTTGATTTTAATGTTGTTATTAGATCAATAATATATGACTCTGGAAGAAATAATTTAAGTATTAATGTCGGTAGTGCTATAACATTTGCTTCTGATCCTGAACAAGAATTTAATGAGTGTAAACTTAAGGCAGAAGCAATGATTAGTTCATTGAAATAGTATATTTGAATTATGCTAAATAGATTTAAGAATAGATTTAAAAATTTAAAACAGAAATTACTTGTCTCAGTCAGTGGTGGCTTAGATAGTATGGTTTTATGTGATCTTTTATTAAAATCGGATTTAGATTTTTCAATTGCACATGTAAATTATAAGTTAAGGAAGAAGGAAAGTGATTTTGATCAAAATTTTGTAAAGAATTATGCTAATCAAAAACAAATTAATTTTTATTCAATATCTCATGATTTATCAACTTACAACAAATCTATTCAAGCTAAAGCTAGAGAAATTAGATATGAATTTTTATATAAACTTACAGATGAGAATAAATTTGATTACATTTTAACCGGACACCACCTTGATGATAATATAGAAACTATTTTTTTGAATCTAATAAGAGGTAAAAAGAACAATTCATTTTTAGGAATAAGAGAAAAACATAATCAACTTTTAAGACCGCTTATAAATTTTACTAAAGACGAAATTAAAAAATATGCACTTGAACACAATTTATCATGGAGGGATGATTCAACAAATAAGGAAAATAAATATGAAAGAAATAAAATTA
>JAYNRW010000014.1:0-23265 GCA_038114965.1 Flavobacteriaceae bacterium
GAATTAACATTCAATAAAAAAAAATGCATTGACTTTGTTAGTACCCATTCTATCAATGCTGCAAAATCTTTTTTATTAGAAAAGGATAAAACTTATGATTTACATAAAATAATTAATAAACTAAATTTTCCAATGTTTGTTAAAGCTAACAATTCCGGTAGTAGTTTTGGAGTTTAAAAAGCTTACAATGAAGATGAATAAAAGAAATTCATTGTTGATATATTTAAAATTGATAATGAAATTATTATAGAAAGATTTATTGATGGAAGAGAATTTTCTATTGGGGTAACAAATTTTGGTAAAGAAATAAAAGTATTAGCTGTTACTGAATTAATTTCTGACAATGATTTTTTTGATTATGAAGCTAAATATGAAGGTAAACATAAAGAAGTAACGCCGGCAAATATTAATTTAGATTTAAAAAATAAATTAAAAACAGAAGCAAAAAAGATTTATAAAGTTCTAAAACTATCTGGATTCTCAAGAATTGATTTTATTGTTGAAAACCAATTACCTTATTTTCTTGAAATAAATACAATTCCAGGAATGACTGAACATAGTATTTTTCCCAAACAAGTAAGATTGAATAATTTAAATATGACAGAATTATTTACTGAAATAATACAAAACACTTTGAAATAATTTAAATTTGATTGAATGAAAAAAGCAATATTTCCAGGGACATTTGATCCATTTACATTGGGTCATTTAGATATTTTAAACAGGAGCACGCTAATCTTCGATGAAATAATAATTGGTATTGGGATTAATGGAGACAAAAGAACTATGTTTAATATTGATCAAAGAATTGATATGATTAAAAGTATTATTAAGGATAATCCTAAAGTTTCAGTACAAAGTTATGATGGATTAACTATTGATTTTTGTAAAAAAGTTGGAGCAAATTTTATTGTTAGAGGAGTTAGAAATAATGGTGATTTTGAATTTGAAAAAGCAATTGCTAGAACTAACAGAATGCTCTCAGAAATTGAAACAATTTTTTTATTAACTTCGGCAAAATCCTCATTTATAAGCAGTTCAATTGTAAGAGAACTTATCAGTAATAATGGTGAATACAATAAACTAGTTCCAAAAAGTATTTCTAAAATTCTTTCAGATAATCATCTAAAATAATTGAAATATTTTTAAAAGTTTTTTCCTTAATTTTTTTTACTTGATTAAGATTTTTCCACTTTACAGATTTAATTCCTTCATCTATTTGGGGTATTAAATCTCCTTCATAATTTGAGCTCATTAAATACCAAGTAGTTTCTTTTAGATAATATTTTTTATTACTTCTAACAATATGAAATGATGTTCTAAAAAATTTATTTATAGCTAATTTTTTAACTCCAGTTTCTTCTTTAACTTCCCTTAAAGCAGTTTGTTTTTTTGTTTCACCTTTATCAGCTTTTCCCTTTGGTAAATCCCATTTTCCTCGTCGAAATATGAACAATATTTCACTTTTTTTATTTTTAACTATACCTCCAGATGCATAAATAGTTTTAATTTTTGATTTAAATTCTTTTATTAAATCTTTCTTCTTTGGAAAAAAAAGATAAATCTTTTTGTGTTTTCTTAATTTTTTTAAAATTTCATCAATTTCTAAGCTTGACAGCAAAAAAGTATTTTCATTACTTAGATATTTTGCTTTAGATGTTAAAACAATTGGAAGGCGATTAGCAAAAACTTTATACATTTGTGGTGTGATTTTATGTGATCAAACAGCAATAGAAACTTCAAAAAGACTGTTACAAATTAATGCAATAAAATTGAATCCAAAAAATCCATTTGTTTGGGCTTCAGGTATAAAATCACCTATTTATTGTGATAACAGATTAATTTTATCTGATATTGAAACAAGAAAATATATATGTAACGAGCTATGTAAATTAATTGAAAAAGAGTTTGATAATATTGATGTTATTGCTGGTGTTGCTACAGGTGCAATTGGTATCGGTATGTTAGTAGCTAACCAATTGAATAAACCATTTATTTATGTTAGATCAAGTAAAAAAGAGCATGGCAGAAAAAATGATATTGAAGGAAGTTATCATGAATCACAAAAAGTTTTAGTTATTGAAGATCTTATAAGCACAGGAATGAGTAGCCTGAAAGCATGTAATTCCATAATTGAAAATAATTTAGATTTAGTTGGTCTTACCAGTATATTTACATACGGATTTGATGAGGCTATAAATAACTTTAATAATAAAAAAATCAGAAATTATTCTCTGAGTTCATACAACTATCTTATTGAAGAGGCAGTAAATCTTGACTATGCTAACGGTAATGATTTAGAAATGCTTAAAAAGTGGAGAGAAAACCCCAAAGAATGGAATAATTGAAATGAGAATAAGTAAAAAAACAAATAACCTAAATTTTACTTGTGATAAAATCTACAACTACATTTCTGATATAAATAATTATGAACTAATTCTCGGAGACGAAATAAAAGATTTTAACATTATTGATAAAGAGATTTTTTGTATTAAAATTGGAGGTTTACCTTCAATTGAATTAAAGCTTGAAACGAATGATAATGAAAAATCAATAAAACTTCTCTCATCAAACCCAAAAATGATTTTTCACTTTAGTTTTTTAGTGAAAAAAATTGATGAAACAAATTCAGAAATTGAAATAGAATTCAATGGAGAATTCTCTTCAATGATGGAAATGATGATTAAAAATCCAATAACTAAATTTACTGATGAAATTGCAACAAAGATTAGTCAAGTGAATTTCAATATATAAGTTTTATTTCCTGATTATTAAATTCTTTAATAACTCCATCAATATCAAGAATAAGCTCTCCTTTTTTATTTACATCAGAAATTTTAGCATCAAAAACTAAATTATTGACTTCAAATTTCTTGAGTGAATTTAATCCATGCAGATAATTTAAATAATTTAACTTTATCTCAGAACTATTTATGTTTTTTACTTCATCAGAAAAATTTTTAAATTTTTCTAAAAATAACTTATACAAAATATTCAAATCATATTTCTTTTTCATTAATAATGATATCGAGGTTGCATTTATTAAATCGTTAAAATCAATTTGATTAACATTAACACCTATTCCTATAATTATATCTTTAATCATATTATTTTTTGAAAATGTTTCAATCAAAATTCCTGATATTTTTTTATTTTCTGCCAAAATGTCGTTAGGCCACTTTATTTTTAAATTTTTGAGAAATAATGAATTTAAAATGTCAATAATCTTTAAACTTACTAACATGTTTAGGTTAAACTGATCTTTAAAACTAATATTTAAATCACTGAAATATAATGAGATACACAAATTACTTCCAGGTTCGCTCACCCATGTATTACCTCTTTGGCCTTTACCTTCAGTTTGATTGAATGTTATCACGCACAACTCTTTTTCAGATAAAAAATCTCTGTTTTTTTTTATATATTCATTAGTTGAATCGATGGCATTAAGTTTGATTAATTTCATCTGTAAAAGAATTTAATGCAAAGTACGGATATTACTGTTACAAATATTATCAAAGGTATTGAAAATGTCAAGGGTGAAAATATTTGTGTTTTAGATTTTACTGAGCTTGAAAATGTAGTTTGTAAATACTTTGTAATTTGTGATTGTCAGTCGAATACACAGGTTAATGCAATCTCAAACTCAGTTAAGAGAACATTAAGTAAAAATATTAAAGAAAAACCTTATCAAATTGAAGGTTTAGAAAATAAAAACTGGGTGCTACTTGACTATGTTGATGTAGTAGTTCATATATTTAAAAAAGAATTTAGAGATATTTATAATCTCGAAGAGTTGTGGGCTGATGCAAAAATAATTAGATTAGAAAACGAAAATGAATAAGAAAAAAACAAACCCAAACCAACCTAAAAATTCATCTTATTGGATGTATGGATTAATTATTTCCATATTTATAATTTTTACATATGTTGGTAATAGTGATAATTTTAATAACACAAAAAAAATTAACATTTCTACATTTGAGAAATATTTAAATGCGAGTGAAGTATCCAAAGTAACAATTATCAATAAAACACTTGCAGAGGTTACATTAACTGAAAATGCATTACTTAACGAGATACACAGAGATGTTGCAAAAACCAATTTTATCGGTCAAAGAAATTTAATTGGACCTCACTACACTTTCGAGGTTGGAGATTTAGAACTGTTTCAAAGAAGACTAGAGGATGCTGAATCAAAAGGAATTCTATTTAATTATGAATTTAAAACGATTGAAAGTAAATGGCTTGATGTTTTAATTGGATTTCTTCCATTGATAATACTTGTAGGTCTATGGATTTTTTTCATGAGAAGAATGTCTGGTGGAGGAGCTGGAGGTGGTTCTCAAATTTTCAGTATAGGCAAATCAACAGCTAGATTATTTGATGAAAAAAATGATGTAAAAGTAACTTTTAAAGATGTTGCTGGACTTGAGGGTGCTAAAGAGGAAGTTAAAGAAATTGTAGATTTTTTAAAAAATCCATTAAAGTATACTAAACTTGGTGGTAAAATACCTAAAGGAGCATTACTAGTTGGATTACCAGGTACTGGAAAAACTTTACTTGCTAAGGCAGTTGCGGGTGAAGCCAAAGTGCCTTTTTTCTCATTGTCTGGTTCTGATTTTGTTGAAATGTTTGTTGGAGTTGGAGCATCTAGAGTTAGAGATTTATTTAAACAAGCCAAAGAAAAGTCACCATCGATTATATTCATAGATGAGATTGATGCTATTGGAAGAGCAAGAGGTAAAAGTAATATTACTGGTTCCAATGATGAAAGAGAAAACACATTAAATCAGCTTTTGACAGAAATGGATGGCTTTGGGACTAACACTAATGTAATTGTAATGGCAGCTACTAACCGTGCTGATGTCTTAGACAAAGCACTAATGAGAGCTGGTCGATTTGATAGACAAATATATGTTGATCTTCCAGATGTAAGAGAAAGAAAAGAAATATTTGAAGTTCACTTAAAACCATTAAAAAAAGCCAAAGATTTAGATGTTGAGTTTTTAGCAAAACAGACTCCTGGTTTTTCTGGGGCTGATATTGCAAATGTATGCAACGAAGCAGCACTAATTGCTGCCAGAAAATCTAAAAAATCTGTTGGAAGACAAGATTTTTTAGATGCTGTTGATAGAATTGTAGGTGGTTTAGAAAAGAAAAATAAAATTATATCTCCAAAGGAAAAAGAAACAATTGCATTTCATGAAGCAGGTCATGCAACAGTAAGTTGGATGCTTGAACATGCTGCTCCACTTGTAAAGGTTACAATTGTTCCTAGAGGAAGATCTTTAGGTGCTGCATGGTACTTACCAGAAGAAAGGCAAATAGTTAGTACAGATCAAATATTAGATGAAATGTGTGCAGCCCTTGGTGGTAGAGCCGCAGAAAAAGTAATTTTTAATAAAATTTCAACAGGAGCTCTAAGTGATTTAGAAAAAGTAACTAAGCAAGCTAGATCTATGGTAACAGTTTATGGATTAAATGATAAAATAGGAAATTTGACATATTACGATTCTAGCGGTCAAAATGACTACAGTTTCACTAAACCATACAGTGATACAACTGCACAAATTATTGACAAAGAAATTTCAAATATTGTAGAAACTCAATTTAAAAGAGCAATATCATTACTAAAAAAACATAAGAAAAAACTAACTGAATTAGCTAATTATCTATTGGAAAAAGAAGTTATTTTCAAAGAAGATTTAGTTAGGATTTTTGGTGAAAGACCTTTTCAAGAAATAAAAGTTAAAAAGTAATATTTTTAAACACTATTGCTAATTGATTTGTATAATTTATCTTTATACAAAACTTTCCAATTGAAAAAATTTTTTAAATCCCTTCTTGGTAACAAGAAAAATCAAAATGAAAAGAAAGATGTTGAAGAGGATTATAAATACTTGCCAAAAAAAGATGAACTAGTTGAAGAAAGATTCACTAAGAACTTCAGTGATAATGGAGGTAAATTTTTATATGCATCTAACATAGAAGAATGTATTGATTTTTTTGAGAAAATACTAGAAGAAAATGATTGGAATGAAAAAAGTATACTCTGCTTTGATGAAAAAATTTTAAATGATTTTTTTAATGATTTTAGTATAGATAGTAATAAGTCAAATTTAAATTCAAATTTATTAATAACAAGTTGTGAATTTTTAGTAGCAAAAGATGGAAGTATATTAGTAAGTGCCAATCAAATTAAATCATACAAAGTAAAAGATATACCAAGTAATATAATTGTCTTAGCCAAAACAAGCCAATTATCTGAGACAGTCAGTAAGGGCTTAGAAGGTATTAGAATTAAATACTCAAATAATTTACCCTCAAATATTACTTCAATTAAAAATTTTAATTGTGAGGAAAATGAAAAATTAAATTTTCTTACCTATGGGACAAGCTCTAAGAATCTATATTTAATTCTTCTTGAGGATTTATAACTATGACAAATTTTCTAAATAGAAGTTTTGTAGCATTAATTTATTCATCCATTTTTTTGGTTTGTCTTTTTTATAACTCAACTACATTTAGTGTTCTTGGTGTAATTATAACTATTTTGGTTATTCGTGAATTTTCAAGAATATGTAACCTGTCAATCATAAAGTCACTAATTGGAATAGTAACATATTTTCTTCTAATATATTTAATAAACAACAACAGTAATTTAAGCTATATCTTATTGGGTATTTCAATATTGACTAATATATATTTATTATTCAATCTACTTATGAATAAATCATTTAGATTTAAAAAAATACCTTCATTTTTACTCTTACTATTTCATATCACATTATCATTATTTTTTTTATTTCAATTACCAATTTTAAATAATTCATATGAGCCTACATATATTCTTTTTTTATTAATCATAGTATGGACTTCAGATTCAGCAGGATATTTCTTTGGTATTAAGTATGGAAAAAGAAAATTAATGAAATCCATTTCCCCAAAAAAAACAATAGAAGGTTTAGTTGCAAGTTTATTTTTTTCAATGATGATTTCATTAATTTTTGGATATATTATTGGTTATAAAAATTTAATTGAAATTGTTGTAATTGGGTTTTTGGTTTCGGTTTTTGGTTCAGCAGGAGATTTAATTGAGTCAAAATTTAAAAGACAGTCTGGAATGAAGGATAGTGGAAATTTATTAAAAAGTCATGGAGGTATATATGATAGATTAGATAGTCTTATATTTACCGCACCATTTATTTACTTGCTATATTTTTTAAATATTTTAAATTTTTAAATGTTTCATAAAGAAGGACATAAAATTATAATCTTTTTTCTATCAGCAACAATCATTGATATTATTCTATTAGAGTACTTTTTTGATGATAGTTTAATTATAACTGTATTACAATTACTATTGTTAACTCTTTTAGTTCTAATTCTTCAATTTTTTAGAAATCCCAAAAGGAATACTATAATTAATAACGATCATATTTTATCACCTGTAGATGGAAAAATTGTAATTATTGAAAAAGTATTTGAAAAAGAATTTTTTAAAGATGAAAGATTACAAGTCTCAATTTTTATGTCACCTTTAAACGTACATGTTACCAGATATCCTATTTGTGGAAAAGTAATATTTAGTAAATATCATCCAGGAAAATACTTAGTAGCATGGCATCCCAAATCTTCTGAAAAAAATGAGAGAACAACTATAGTTTTAGATACTAAAAAATTTGGTAATATTCTTTACAGGCAAATCGCTGGAGCTCTTGCAAGGAGAATTGTAAATTATGCAAAAGTTGATGAAATTATAAAACAAGGTGAAGATGCTGGGTTTATAAAATTTGGTTCTCGTGTTGATCTTTTTCTTCCTCTAGATTCAAATATTAAAGTGAAATTAAATGATAAAGTAAAAGGAGGTGAAAGTATTATATCAACTTAGGATATTTTATCCAGTGTTTCTTTGATAACGTCAATTTTCTTTAAAACGTCATTCAATTTATCTCTTTCATTTTGAATAACTTTCTCTGGTGCATTATTAACAAACTTTTCATTTGATAGCTTCTTTTCTAATATTTTTTTGAATCCTAAATTATATTCTAAATCTTTTTTAAGTTCAATAATATCATCATCGGAGGTCTCTTTATTAAAATCTATACCATATTTAAATTTTCCAACAACTATAGAACTTGATACGTTAGTTTCAACATCTTTATATATTAACTTACAATTAGTTAGTTTTTCAAAGACAGATGAAAGGCTTTTATTAATAGTTTTGTTCTGATGATAAACCGATAATTCATCTTTAAAGCCAAGATTGTTCTGTTTTTTAAAATTTCTAACTTTAGAAACAACCTGAATTAGATCATCAAAACTCTGTAATAGGGTTGAGTCAATTTCATTAGGTTCTGGCCATTTCAAATTCTCTGAAATTATATCTTGATTATTTATTTTTTCAAACAATTCTTCACTTAAGAATGGCATGAAAGGATGAATTAAAACTAAAATTTTATTAAAATAAGATTTTATTATAATCGACGATTCTTCAGAAAGCTCTTCACTATATTTTGGCTTAACTATTTCAAGAAAAACAGAACAAAAGTCATCCCAAACTAACTTATATATTATCATTAATGATTCTGATATTTTAAAATTTTTAAAACAATAATCAATTTCATTTAATTTTAAATTAAACTTTGATTCAAACCATTTTATTGCCACAAGAGTTCTATCATTTTGTTTTAATTTGTTAGAAACTTTAAAACTTTCAAATAATCTGAAAGCATTCCATATTTTATTTGTAAAATTTCTTCCTTGAACACACAATGATTCGTCAAACAGTAAATCATTTCCGGCAGGAGCAGAAAACAGCAATCCTATTCTAACACTATCAGCACCATATTTTTCAATTAATTCTATAGGATCAGGCGAATTACCAAGCTGCTTTGACATTTTTCTTCCTTTATTATCTCTTACTATTCCTGTAAAATAAACATTTTCAAAGGGCTTATTATTTCTTAAATATAAACCACTTACAACCATCCTAGCAATCCAGAAAAATATTATATCAGGACCAGTAACTATAGTTGATGTAGGATAATAATAAGAAATATCATCGTTATTTGGATTTCTTACACCATCAAAAACACTTATAGGCCATAACCATGATGAAAACCATGTATCAAGAACATCATTTTCTTGAAAAATTTTTGAGTTTTCTGTATTAACTCCCATTTCATTAAACTTAGTAACAGCTTCATTTTTTGACTTTGCAACAACAAATTTTGATTTATTTTCATCTGAATAAAATACAGGAATTCTGTGACCCCAATATAATTGCCTTGAAATATTCCAGTCTCTTACATTTTCCATCCAATGTTTATATGTATTTACATATTTTTTTGGGTAAAATTTAATATCATTATTCATCACAGCATCAAGTGCTGGTTTGGACAGAGATTGCATTTTCAAAAACCATTGAGTTGATAATTTTGGCTCAACAATGCAAGAAGTTCTTTCAGAAATTGAAACTTTATTTTTATATTTTTTAATTTCTATTAATTGATTATTTTCTTCTAATTCAATAAGAATTTTTTTTCTTACAACAAACCTATCTAATCCATCATAATGAAGTCCATTTTTATTTAATGTAGCATCATCATTGAAAATATCAATTATATCTAATTTGTGTTTTAATCCAATTTTAAAGTCCTTCTCGCTATGGGCAGGTGTAACTTTAAGACATCCTGTTCCAAAATCTTTTTCAACTAATTCATCAAAAACTACAGGTATTACTCTATTTACAATAGGAACTACTAAATTTTTACCCTTCAATTTTTTATATCTTTTGTCTTTTGGATTAATAGCAACAGCGGTATCACCGAAAATAGTTTCTGGTCTTGTTGTTGCTACAATTATATATTCTTCAGAATTTTCAATTTTATATTTTAGAAAATATAATTTTGATTCTTTTTCAACATATATAACTTCTTCATTTGAAAGAGTTGTGCGAGCTTCAGGGTCCCAATTAACTATTTTTTTATCTCTGTATACGTATCCGTCATTATATAATTTAATGAACATATCAATTACAGATTCAGACAGATCATCATCAAGTGTAAATTTAGTTCTATCCCAATCACATGAACATCCAATTCTTTTTAACTGATCTATGATAATACCGCCATGTTTATTAGTCCAATCCCAGGCGTGATCAATAAATTCTGCTCTTGAAATTTCATGTTTATTGATATTTTTTTCTTTTAGCATATTAACAACCTTTGCTTCAGTTGCTATTGATGCATGATCAGTACCTGGCACCCAACAAGCATTCAACCCATCTAATCTTGCTTTTCTAATTAATATATCTTGAATTGTATTATTTAACATGTGACCCATATGTAAAATTCCAGTAACATTAGGTGGAGGGATTACTATTGTATAAGGACTTTTATCATTAGGACTAGAGGAGTAATTGTTATTAGTCTTCCATTTATCAAGCCATTTTAGCTCAACATCTTTAGGGCTGTAAGTTTTTTCAGTACTCATTAATGTATTTAGGCAAAAGTAAGTAACTCAATAGATATTTAAAAGAGAACCTATTTTTTTGTATAAGAATATTAAATAATTAATTTTAGTAATTATAAGTTAGTTATGCAATTAAAATTTATATCCATTCTATCTCTTTTCATTTTTGCTTTTTCTTTTAGTCAAGAAAAACAAGCTGAAATTAAATTTGAAGAAAAACTAATTGATTATGGTGAAATTGAATTTGATTCTGATGGAAAAAGAACATTTAAGTTTACAAATATAGGCAACGCACCTCTAGTTTTTAATAGAATTTCATCATCGTGCGGGTGTACCGTTCCTAAAAGACCTGATAAACCTATTCAACCAGGTGAATCTGGTGAAATCGAAGTTGAATATGATACCAAAAGAGTTGGTATTTTTATGAAGGCAGTAACTATTAATTCGAATGCTAGTAATTCCAATGTAATATTGAGAATTAAAGGCGAAGTTCTTGAAGAAGAAGAAGAAGAAGAAGAAGAAGAACAAGAAGAAAAATAAAAATAGTTTGAAACATTCATTAAAAGATCTTAATTCCTTTGGAGTTGAATCATTTGCCTCTAATTTATTCTACATAAATTCACTTGAAGATTTTTCAAAGTTAGATTTAAAAATAAGAGAAAAAGAAATCATTATTCTTGGTGGAGGAACTAACATGCTTTTAAAGAGTAAATATATTGAAAAACCCATTCTCAAAATACAAATACAAGGCATAGAAATATATAATGAAACCGAAAATGAGGTATATGTTTCAGTTGGCGCTGGTGTAAATTGGGATCAATTTGTATGGTGGTGTTTAGATAATAATTTTGGTGGTGTTGAAAATTTAGTTTCAATTCCTGGAAATGTTGGTAGTGCTCCTATTCAAAACATTGGTGCTTATGGAAAAGAAGTTAAAGATGTAATAGTTAGTTGTGAAGGTATTTATATACAAAATCTTCTGGAGAAAACGTTTACTAATTCTGAGTGTAACTTTACATACCGTTCCTCTATTTTTAAGAACAAATTAAAAAATTTATTTGCTATCACTAAAGTTAATTTTGTTTTAAAAAAAAATAATCATTCAATTTTTTCAGATTATGAATCAGTGAAATCTGCATTGAAGAAGAATAATATTTTAAATCCATCAATAATTGATATAGCTAATATTATAAAAGAAATAAGAGAATCTAAACTCCCAGATTACAAAGTAATAGGAAATGCCGGAAGTTTTTTTAAGAATCCTCTAATCAATAAAGAAAAATTTAAGAAATTAAAATTTGATTATGAGGACATTCCATACTTTAATTCTAATTCAAACAAAGTAAAAATTCCAGCTGCTTGGTTGATTGAAACATGTGGATTTAAAAAAATAAAGTTTAATAATGTAAGCGTCCACAACAATCAATCATTGGTAATTGTAAATTTAGGTGAAGCACAAGGTATTGATATCTATAAATTCTCTCAAAAAATAAAAGAAAGTGTTCTAAAAAAATTTGATATCTTGCTGGAAGAGGAAGTTAATATTATTTAAAATGGAAATTTATATTATAACTATAGTATTACTAGCAACTGCGTTTATAGGAATTTCAATTAAGATAATTTTGAAGAAAGATGGAAAATTTTCTGGAACATGTGCTAGTAATAACCCATTTTTAAATGACGAAAGCAAACCCTGTGGAATATGCGGTAAACTACCTGAAGAAAACGAATGTAAAAAATCTTCAGTAAATCTAAATTAATTTTATCCATTTTGAAAAAATCTAATTTATCATTTGATGATTTATTAAATAGTAATTGGGATTATGTTTTTTAATTCATCTTAAAAAAAACTAACGATGACTTTTTATCAGAGGAAATTGCAATCCAATCATTTTCAAAAGCATTTGAAAAAATTGATCTTTTTAATGAAAAATATAAATTTAAAACTTGGATAATTTCGATTGCTAAAAATCAATTAAATGATTATTTGAGAAAAAATAAAATAAGATTTGAAAATATTGAAAATATTAAAAAAGAGAGCTTTAAAGAAAACTCAAATCCTGAAGAAGAACTAATAAACAAAGAAAGATATAATCACTTAAATGAAAAGATTGATGAATTGAAACCTATGTATAGAGAAATATTAAAACTAAAATACATTGAGGACTTATCAATTAATCAAATTTCAAAAAAAATTGATCAGCCAATTAATACAGTGAAAATAAAAATTTATAGAGCTAAGAGAATTTTAAGTGATATATTAGAATTAAAATGATAAATTTTATTAAAAAACTTGGTCCGGGGTTACTTTTTGCAGGTGCAGCAATTGGTGTATCTCATTTAGTTCAGTCCACAAAAGCTGGTGCAGAGTTTGGTTTTGGACTACTTTGGGCACTCCTTCTTTGTAATTTTTTTAAATATCCTTTTTTCTTTTTTGGCACCAAATACACCCATGCTACTGGAGAAACACTACTAGATGGATATTTAAAAATAAATAAGACTGTTTTAATAATTTATCTAATTCTATCACTTGTCACAATATTTACAATTCAGGCAGCTGTAACAATTGTAACAGCTGGACTTGCAATGGAATTGTTTGGAATTACCGAAAATATAACATATTGGGCTATAATTATAGTTATTTTTTCATTTCTGCTATTGATGATTGGTAAATATAAACTTCTCGATAATTTAATGAAGTTTATTATTATAGTTTTAGGTGTATCAACTATAATTGCTCTAGTATCAGCATCTTTTAATTATGAATCAATTTTAAACTTCAATCAAATTATACCTGATAATATTGAAGGTATTGTTTTTTTGGCAGCATTCATGGGTTGGATGCCAGGACCTTTAGATATATCAATTTGGCAATCAATTTGGACTAAAGAAAAAATGAAAATTGAAAAAAACATTGATTTTAAAACAGCAAAATTTGATTTTAATGTAGGTTATTTAACTACTGTTTTTTTAGGCCTATGTTTTGTTGGATTAGGTGCTTATGTTATGTACCAATCAGGTGAAAAGTTTTCTGACTCTGGTGGTGTTTTTGCTTCACAGCTCATTAATTTATATACATCAAATCTTGGTGAAAACATGATGGTATTTATTGCAATCGCTGCTTTTACTACTATGTTTAGTACAACCATTACATGCTTAGATGCTTCACCACGAGCAATGAGTAAAACACTGGATCTATTAAAATTTAAT
Organism: Flavobacteriaceae bacterium; assembly: GCA_038114965.1. GTDB lineage: Bacteria > Bacteroidota > Bacteroidia > Flavobacteriales > Flavobacteriaceae > Eutrophosalina. Next base: position 13,690 of record JAYNRW010000014.1, read on the forward strand.
AAATTCAATGATTACAATAGTTGGATAGCCATATTATCAGTAGGAACAATTTTAATTTTTATTTTTTTTATGTCTGAAATGGGTGGTCTTGTGAAAATTGCAACTGTATTATCTTTTATTACAGCACCACTATATGCAATCATAAACTATACATTAGTATCAAGTGATTTAATGCCAAAAAAACATAGGCTATCAAAATGGATGAAAGTATATTCTATCTCTGGAATTATATTTTTATTATTTTTTTCTATTTGGTATATAACATTGATATAATATAATTATATAATGGTATATTTGTTGTTATAATTTTTGAATTGGAAACTCAAGTCTTAAAAAGCGCAAAATCCTTAAAAAAAACTGAAAGCTTAAATTCAATTCAATCCTTCAAAAAAAAGCCGAATTGGATTAAAGTAAAGTTACCTGTAGGAAAAAAATACTCAAACTTAAGATCACTTGTTGATAAATATAAATTAAATACAATTTGTTCTTCTGGTAGTTGTCCTAATATGGGTGAATGTTGGGGAGAAGGTACTGCAACATTCATGATTTTGGGAAATATTTGTACTAGATCTTGTGGATTTTGTGGAGTTAAAACTGGAAGACCAGATTCTGTTGATTGGGAAGAGCCAGAAAAAGTGGCAAAGTCCATTCAAATTATGAAAATTAAACATGCTGTCATTACATCTGTTGATAGAGATGATTTAACAGACATGGGGTCTATTATATGGGCTGAAACAATTAAAAGTATCAGAAGACTCAATCCTGGTATTACTTTAGAAACCTTAATTCCAGATTTTCAAGGAATTGAAAAACATTTAGATAGAATTATTGCAGTTAAGCCTGAAGTTATTTCACACAACATCGAAACAGTTGAAAGATTAACAAGAGAGGTTAGAATTCAAGCTAGATACTCAAGAAGCTTGGATGTACTTAAATATTTGAAAGCCAATGGAGTTAATAGAACAAAATCAGGTCTAATGCTTGGTTTTGGTGAAAGAGAAGATGAGGTCATAAAAACCATTCACGATCTAAGAAATGCCAATGTTGATGTATTAACAATTGGTCAATATTTACAACCATCTAAAAAACATTTACAAGTTAAAAATTTTATAAATCCAGAAATATTTAAAAAATATGAAACAATTGCTCTTGATCTAGGATTTATTCATGTTGAAAGTGGGCCTTTAGTTAGATCATCTTATAAGGCTCAAAAACATATACATTAATTTAAAATTTTATATACCTCCTTCAAAAATTGATCTTCATTTTTCAAAAATCTTGTTTCAATATCTAAATAAAGTAAGTTGTTAATATTATCTTTTAATTTATAATAATCTTTTTTAGTAGTTAGTACTAAAGAGTTTCTAGAAAATTTTAAGATATTATTTATATCATTATTAGAGTAGTGATGATGATCTGAATATTCTAGATGCTTGAATTTGATGCTTCTACTATTTAAATATCTAATAATACTATCAGTTTCTGCAATACCTGTTACAAGAAGTATTTCTTTATTAATTATTGAATTAATGTTTACTGATTTATTCCCAAATAATATGTCTTTATATAAGATAGCAGTAAAGAATATTTTTTGATCTTCTAGTGGATTTATTTTTAACTTAATATCATTCATTTCATTTTGATTCAAGTTAGCTGGACATTTAGTTATAATAATAATATTAGCTCTTTTATATGATAATCTAGATTCTCTTAAATCACCAACAGGAAAAATATAATCATTATAAAAAGGTTTTGAGAAACTTGATAACATTATATTAAGAGTTGTTTTAAGTTTTCTATGTTGAAATGCATCATCGAGAATTATAAAATCTAATTCATCATTTTTTAAAATATTTTGTATTCCTGTAACTCTATCCTCACAAACATAAACATTACTATCAGGAAAAGTTTTTTGTATTATAAAAGGTTCATCACCAACCACACTAATATCTGAATATTCATTTAGCTTCAAAAACCCATTTGATTTTCTTTTATACCCTCTACTAAGGATTCCAATTTTATATTTGATTAATAGGTTTGATAACAAATACTCAACCATGGGAGTTTTACCAGTTCCTCCCATAGACAAATTACCAATACTTATTGTTGGAATGTTAAACTTGGTATGACCTATGATATTTAAATCATAAAGTAAATTACGTACTTCTTGAATAAATTTAAACAAAAGTGAAAGCGGAAAAAGCAATTTTCTCAGCAAAGACATTAGACGAAAATATAAATTATATTTGATAATAAATTATAATGAAATTAACTGAAATAATTAATGTATTAGAAAATTGGGCTCCAAAAGAACATGCAGAAGATTTTGATAATGTTGGATTAATTATTGGTGATTTTGAAAGCAAGATAAATAAAGCCATAATCACTCTAGATACGACAGATGAAGTTATAGATGAAGCTATTAGAAATGAATGTAACCTAATAATTACATTTCATCCTTTAATCTTTGAACCCTTGAAGGCAATCAATACACAAGGAAGAGTTCAAAAATTAATAATCAAAGCAATAAATAATAATATTAATATTTACGCAATTCACACTAACCTTGATAATAATCCAAAAGGAGTTAATTATCAGATTTGTAAAAAACTAAAAATTCAAAATTTGAATTTTTTAATGCCAAATGAATTAATTGAAGGTATTGGAATGGGAATGTTTGGTGATCTTAAGAAATCCTACGATGAAAAATCTTTCATAGATTATATTAAATCTAATATGAAATTGTCATTTATTAGACATAGTAAATTTTTAAATAAATCAGTGAAAAGTGTTGCGGTTTTGGGTGGTTCTGGAAGTTTTGGAATTGAAAAGGCAATTGAAAAAAAAATAGATTGTTTTATAACTTCGGATCTAAAATATCATGATTTTTTTAAAGCAAATGATCGAATACTTTTGATTGATATTGGTCATTATGAAAGTGAGAAGTTTACAAAAGAGTTGATTTTCAATTATCTTAAGAAAAAAATTCCTAAGTTTGCGTGCATTATTGCTAAAACAAATACAAACCCTGTTAATTATTTTTAGATATGGCAAAAAAAGTTGAGTACTCAGTAGAAGAAAGATTAAGAGCATTATATGATTTACAATTAATTGATTCAAGAATTGACAAACTTAGAAGTGTGAGAGGTGAATTACCTTTAGAAGTTGAAGATTTAGAAGATGAGGTTTCCGGTTTAGATGTAAGACTTGAAAAAATTCAAGCTGAACTTGATGGATTTGAAAATGCGATCAAGGAAAAACTCAACAAAATTGAAGAATCTAAAGCATTAATAAAAAAGTATAATGACCAACAGAAAAATGTTAGAAATAATAGAGCATTTGAGTCATTAAGTAAAGAAATTGAATATCAAGAATTAGAAATTGAATATTCAGAAAAACAAATAAATGAATTAAAAGCTCAAATAGAGCTTAAAAAAGAAAAATTAGAAGAAACTAACCAAACAAAAGAAGAGAGAATTACTCATCTAGATCACAAAAAAAATGAGTTGGATGCAATAATGAAAGAAACTGAAAAGGAAGAAGCTGAGCTTTTGAAAAAATCAGATGAATTTCAGTCAAAAATTGACGAATCTTTATTAAAGTCTTATTTAAAAATTAGATCAAGTGTAAAGAACGGATTAGCTGTTGTCCCTGTTGAAAGAGGTGCTTCTGCTGGATCATTTTTTGTTATTCCCCCTCAAGTTCAACTTGATATTGCATCTAGAAAGAAATTCATTACTGATGAACATAGTGGAAGAATTTTAGTAGATAAAGATCTTGCTAATGAGGAAAATGAAAAGATGGAAAAGATTTTTACATCTATTTAACTACAAAAGACTTACTTAGAGTTTTACCTCCAGATATTTTAATAGAATAAAAATATTGTCCACTAGACAACTTTTTAAATTGATTTTCGCTTAGCATAAAATTGTGTTCTCCTCTGCTAAGATTACCATTAAATATTGTTGAAACATGTCTCCCCAGAATATCAAAAACATTAATACTAATATTATGATCTTGCTTTAATCTTAAATTTAAGTCTACTCTCTTATTATAATTTAAATATATAGGATAATGATAATTTAATAATGAATCATAATCAATAATATCTTTATCATTACAAGAAAAACCTAAACCTAACACTTCATATTCTTCACCAAGCATAGCTTTATTAATATAATTTGAATCCCCACATAGCCATTCCGACAAGATTGTTTGATAAATTGATCTAAAATCAATACTGTGCTGCATATTTCCTCTTCGATCTAAATTTGTTAGACTTGGATGATCACCAATAAAACCACTACCTCTTAAAGCAGGTCCAAAAAGCATGATTGGAGCAGATGAACCGTGATCAGTACCCTCTGAACCATTCTCATTTACTCTTCTTCCAAATTCAGAAAAAGTCATAGTTAACACTTTAGAATCAAAACCATCATAATTTAAATCATCATAAAATACTTTTATTGAATCGGATAATTGAGTCAATAAACCTTGATGAGTTAATGGCTGGTTACCGTGAGTATCAAAACCGCCTAAAGTAACCATATAAATTTTAGATCCTAAACCTCCTTTTATTAATCTTGAAACAAGTCTGAGTTGCTTATCTAAATTGGAATCTGTATAATTCTCAAAATCATTAGATTTATTAAATGCTTCACTTATAACCTCTGCATAATCATATGTTGTATTAGATACTCTTCTTAAAAATTCAACCTGATCACCATGAGTACAATCTGGTAAGTTTTCAGTTGAAAAAAACTCTCCTCTTTCAGCTACTTTTTCAAGTCTTCTTTCATTAGCTACAGCAAAAGCATATGATCTTTGATCACCTCTAAAAATCATATTTGAGTTACTACCAATTTGAATAGCAACGGGTTTATTAGGTGGATTAGTTGTATAATCAAAATATTTTTCATCGTAATATCTACCAAGCCATCCAGTTGACATTTCTGACTTATTTCTGGTTCCTGTTGCCCAAATATCTGAGGATGTAAAGTGTGAAAGATTTTGATTTTCGTATCCAACACCATGTACAATTTTCATCTTACCATCATTCCAAAATGGATTGATAGCATTCATGTGGCTTGGAATTGAAAAATCATCATTGAGTTTAATTAATTCATTTTTTGGAATATGTATTGATGGTCTCTTTGATATATAGTTGTCGTAATCATAAACAGGAATAATTGTATTTAATCCATCATTACCACCTTTTAATCTAACCATTACTAAAACTCTATCTGAAACTGAATTACCCAGTGCATTAGAAATAAAATTTGAATTAATTACTGATAGGTGAGAGTTTGCTAATGAAATAGATCCTGCTCCAGCAATTCCCAATACTTTTAAGAAACCTCTTCTATCCCAATGAGAATGTTCTTTTTTATGTTTATCAGAATTTAAATAATTATCACTCATTTTAATTGATATTCTGGTAATTTGATTAGAAATCCCACTAAACGATAAGTTTGAAGTGGAACGGAATCATCATTAATTGTCCATGTACCATCTTCGTAATATATATCTGGCACATCAGATTTAAAAACTTCAATAGCATCAATTAAGTCTTCCTGTTTTATAACATACTCACAAAACATGAAGTCAATAACCTTTTTTACAATACTTTCTGGATTAGTATCATTATCACCAATAATTTCCTTTAAATATTTTTGATACTGATTTTTATCTTTCTGCCAAAATTTCCATAAAATATCGTCAAGAAAGTCCCATCTCATTGGTAAACTTCCCGTTGAAATCCAATCATGATTACCCTGCCATCCAGCAACATCAACGGGATTTAGAATCTCTTGCCCCATATCTCTTGACTTGTAAATAAAATAATTATAAAGATTAAAGTTTTCAGGAACTTCTAGATTAAGTTGTATAAATAAATTACATAACAAATCTATTGGACTTTTTATTAAAACATTACTATTAAAAGTGTCAAAAAAATGTTCACTTTTAAACATTTTTCTATAAAGCAAATCCAGTGAAAAATCATTTTCAATAAAAAAAGTTGACAATTCTGAAACTATATCTTCATTAACATTGGGGCTAATAAAATATTTATAAAGTTTAGTACAAATAAAATTTCCAATAATTTCTTTTTTTTCTTCAAAGAGAATATCAATAACATCATCGTAATTCCAGTTACCAGTTCTTCCAAAAATTGTTTTTTCTCCATCATCATACCACTTCTCATTAAATGAAATTGGTCCTTGGTTAGTCCTTGAATTGTAACCAGTAAGAGCTCTAGCGGTTTCTGTAATATCTTCTTGTGTGTATCCATTACCTTCTCCTAATGTAAAAAGTTCAAATAATTCTCTGGAATAGTTTTCATTAGGTGCTGAATTTTTATTCTCATATCCATTCAAATACATCAACATAGCGTCATCTAATCCAATAATCCTAACAAATTCCTTAAAATTCCCAAGTACATTTTGTTGTATATTATTATAATACCTGAAAGTATAAGCTGGATGATTATACATAAAATATTCAGTTACAAAATGGTTGCTCCAAAAAACTGTTAATCTTTCTCTAAATCCATTAGTCAATAAATCTTTAAAAACTAATCTCTGATGATCTCTGAAATAGGCTCCTCTATTTTTACCAGAATTATTAAAATCAGTTGAATTCCAATCTCTCCAACCTGGATCCGGTGACACATCAAGATTAATTGCATCATCAATAATTTTATCAATTAATTCAGAAGGTGTATAATTTAAGTAATTGGAAAGATCATTTTTATTGACTCCAAATTCGAGCCGCCTTGCAACTAAAAGAGCTTTTTTCTCATCCCAAGTATTCTCAAGAGTAGGTATAAATTCGTTTAAAGATTTATTAGAACAATTTTTTGCCATAAATATGTACTAAATATACTTATATAATACAATTTAAAAATTATTAATTAAATTCAATTTATGATTAGAAAAATATTAATAATAATATCAACTTTTGTTTTAATATTATATCTATCATTTTACGGTGATATTTTTGATTTTAACTTTAATCAAAGTCAGATTAGCAGTATTAAATTTATATTTAAATCCTACCTAATTGTATCATCAGTTTGCTTCATAACTGGAGAATTAACGAAAAACTATAGTCAAATAGATAAAGTTTGGAGTTTAGTTCCAATTTTTGTTGTTTGGTATTTTACTCTTTCGTCAAACTTTAATCCCCGTATGATATTAATGTCTGTTCTAGTTACCATATGGGGACTTAGACTAACATACAACTTTTCAAGAAGAGGTGGATACAGTATTTATTTTTGGAAGGGTGAAGAAGATTATCGATGGAAAGAAGTAAGGAAATCCATTTCATTATTTAGATCTAACTTAAATTGGTCCTTATTTAATCTATTATTTATTTGTTTCTATCAAATGGGATTGATCTTTCTTTTTTCATTGCCAATTCTAGCAGCTTGGCAAGGATCTGAAAATGCAATTAATTACAGTGATTATATTATTTCTTTTCTGATGCTTTTATTCATTATAACTGAAACAATTGCTGATCAACAACAATATAACTTTCAATCAGAAAAATATAGAAGATTAAGAAACGGAGAAAATTTGGAGGGAATGTATAAGGATGGGTTTATTTCAAATGGATTGTGGGCTTATTCAAGACACCCAAATTTTGCCAGTGAACAATTAATTTGGATAACTTTTTATATGTTTTCTGTCTCTGCAACTGGGTTAATTTTAAATTGGTCAATTATTGGATGTGTTTTATTGGTTATTTTATTTTTTAATAGCGCAAAGTTTAGTGAAGAAATTAGTTCAAAAAAATACAGCAAATATGCAGATTACCAAAAGTCAGTTCCTATGTTTCTAGGTATTGTAAAGAAAAAATAATTATTTAAGATTTTCTACAATAAAATCAACTAAACCTTGTCTTGACTTGTCAATTATACCAATACCAGTAGCATAAATAACATTTTTAATATTTAATAAATTCGCTTTCTTCTTAAGTTCTTTAGCATGTAAAGGATGATGATGAAAATCTGCTATGTTTTTTGGTTTTGTATTCTTTCCATAGTTAACAATAAAAAAAGGAGGATCATTTTTATCCATCTGATCAAAAAAATCAATTTTTGAAATATAATCTTTATCAAATGTTTTTTTCATCCATTTATCTCTGTCCAATTTACCCATGAATTGTAATGTCAGTTCATCCATATAACTTTGTTCAATATTTGCCATTTCTTTCCATCTATTCAAATCCATAGTATGAGCTGCTGCAATACCAACAATCAATGAAACTTTTGTAGACTCTCTTTCGATTGGATCATTGCTATTGATATCGGCCATATCATCAAAAAAACCTATCCACATTGAGGATGTAGCACCAGCAGAACTTCCCATCACTCCAATTTTTGATTTATCTAAACTATACACATCACTATTAAATCGAAGAAATTGTAAGGCTCTTTTTGCATCATTTAGGCTAGTAATAATACCATCTTCATTATTTCTAAATCTATAATTAATAGTAGCAAAAGAAATTCCATTATCAATAAATTTTTTTATTCTATTGAAACTGTTTTTTCTATAAGCTGATTCTTTATTTCCAGATGAAAAACCACCACCATGAATATAAATTATAAGAGGAGAGTTTACTTTTTCGTCAGCAATCCAAAGATCTAAAACATTTCTTTCACCTTCTCCATATTTTAAATTTCTGATAACATTATAATTGTCAGTTTTAATAATTGAATCAACATTAATCACATTTCTTTGTGAAAAAAGATTCAAACTAATTAACATTAGAAATATTGATATTATTCTATTCATCCTATACAATTTTAAAGAGTTAAAAAATAAATAATAGTTGGTATAAAAATTATTAAACAAAATATATTAAAAAATCTTGAATTAAAATCTTTAGAATGCCAATAAGCTAAAATCAATAGTGGGATTTGAAATGGCAACCTAATCAAAGCATCCATTTTTGTAATGGATAATATTTCTTGTGCATTGGATGATTGATATAAATAGATATTTGCTGGAAAAACTAAAATCAGAAGAAAAAAAATACCCAAAGCTCCAACACGCCTAAATTTTTTTAATAATATCATAAAACCAAATAAAATTTCAAAAAAACCAGAGCTGTATACAAAGAAGTCATGAAATGGCAAGTAAGGTGGCATTATAATTTTAAAAAAATCAGGGTTTGTAAAATGACGGATTCCTATTATTATATACAATAAGCCCAATATGTAGATAGTAATATTTTTAAGTAACTTCATCATACAGTTATTAATATAAGAAATTGAACCTTAAGTTATTATAAAATGATTTGTATAAAAACTAAAATTCCAAAAGAAATATGTGAAATTGATGATGAATTAAAGGCTATTTATCATAGTCGTGATTCTATTTGTATATGGGTTTTTAAAACTCGAAATGATAGAAATAAATTTTTGGATGAAACTATTGGAATGTTAAAAAAAGAGAGGGAAGACTATTATATTTCTAATTATAAATAAAAAAACCTCAACTATAGTTGAGGTTAAAATGTGGGCGCTGAGGGATTCGAACCCCCGACCCCTTGGGTGTAAACCAAGTG
>JAYNRW010000015.1:0-20422 GCA_038114965.1 Flavobacteriaceae bacterium
AATCTCAGTTAAAGGTCCTTCAGCTACAATTAAATCACATCATAATGTTGGTGGTTTACCTGACTACATGAAATTAAAAGTTATAGAACCTTTAAAAATGTTATTTAAAGATGAAGTTAGAAGAGTAGGAAAAGAGTTAAAAATTAGTGATAATATATTAAAAAGACATCCTTTTCCTGGTCCAGGCTTAGCTATTAGAATTCTTGGGGATATTAATGAAGAAAAAGTTAAAATTCTTCAGGATGCGGATGAGATTTTTATTACTGAATTGATCTCTAATAATCTTTATGATAAAATTTGGCAAGCTGGTGTTATTTTACTTCCAATTAAATCTGTTGGGGTTATGGGTGATGAAAGAACATATGAAAAATGTGTTGTTTTAAGAGCTGTTACGTCAACTGATGGTATGACAGCTGATTGGGTCAACTTACCATATGAGTTTTTACAAGATGTTTCAAATAAGATCATTAACAATGTGAAAGGTATTAATAGGGTTGTATATGATATTAGTTCAAAACCTCCTGCAACAATTGAATGGGAATAATGAAAAAAATATTTTTTATAACATTACTATTTTCAGTAAGTCTTTATTCACAGGAAAAAACATATGATTTTCTTTCAAACTATGATTCAATAATTAACCATACTGTTCAAAAAAAAGAAACCATTTTTAGTTTGTCAAAAAAATATGGATTATCAATCGATGAAATAATAAAAGCTAATCCAGGAATTCAAATTGATAAATTAAAAAGAAGATCTATTCTCGTTATTCCTTTAAAGAAAAAAAATGTAGCTAAAGATGAAATTAATATCATAGTTGATTCAATAAAAAAGGACTCAGTACTCCTGTCTGATTTAAAATTAAATGATTTAACAAAAGAAAAATTTAAGAAAATTGATTTTGAATTAGCTTTTCTTGCCCCTTTTAAATTAAATAATGTAGTGTTAGATTCAGTAGAAGATACAGAAAAGACTCTTGGAGAACTAAACTTGACAACTATTTCAATTAATTTTTATAATGGTGTTACTTATGCAATTCAAGAGTTGAAGGATTTAGGTATTAATGTCAGCTTGAGTGTTTATGATACAGAGAATGATTTAAATAAAATTGATCAATTAAAAAGCCTAGATTTAAATAAGTTTGATTTGATTATAGGCCCTTTTATTGCAAGAAACTTTAATAAATTCAATTCTGATAATAGCTCATTAATAGTGTCTCCTCTCGTCGAAGAGGGAATAGCTACTAGAGATAATGTAATTATTACAACAACTAATAATTCTTTAAAATCCTCCCGTGTTTTTGATATTATTGACAGTGAAATTAATCTAATGGAAGATCAATGTGCTATAATTATTTCTGACTCAGAAAATATAAGTTCAAAATCAAAACTTATAAGTAGATTTCCTAATGCAGAAGTTGTTGATATTGATAATGAAAATCTTTTTGTTGATCCTGAGATAACTGACTCTTTGATGGGGTTTAATAAACAAAATTGGGTTTTTTTAGAAACATCGAAAACAAATGTTATCTCTAGTGTAACTTCTCTTCTAAATTCTCAAAATAATAACGATAGAAAAATTAGATTATTTTCAACTGTGAGTTCTGAAAACTATGAAAATTCAAATATTAGTCTTGAAAAACTTGGTAATTTAAATTTTATTTATCCATCAAATTCAAAACCTTCAACGAGTATTGAGTACAACAATTTTTATGAGAACTACATTGAAAAATATGGAAATGAGCCAGATAGAATTTCAATTAAAGCTAGAGATCTCACTTATGACTTAATCTTAAGAATAGCCGTATTTAAAAAATTTGAAAATTCTTTGCTATATGGTGAAACAACTTATTTTCAAAATAAGTTTGATTATACTTTTAAAGATAGTTTTTACAGAAATCGATCATTTTTTATTTTGAGACACAGAGATCTGGAAATTTTGGAAATTCAAGAACCCAATAATGAACAATAGTTTTGTATTTTTGAAAAATTATTAATGAAATCTAAAATTCTTCCTAAATATATTTTCGTAACTGGTGGTGTAAGTTCATCACTTGGTAAGGGTATTATTTCTGCTTCTCTTGCAAAATTATTACAATCAAGAGGTTTAAATGTTACAATTCAAAAATTTGATCCATACATTAATATCGATCCAGGAACTTTGAATCCATACGAACATGGAGAATGCTACGTAACTGAGGATGGTACTGAAACAGATTTAGATTTAGGTCACTATGAAAGGTTTTTAAATATTAGAACTAGTGAATCTAATAATACCACCACCGGTCAGATTTACCAAACAGTTATAAATAAAGAGCGTAAAGGTGATTTTTTAGGAAAGACAGTACAAGTAATTCCTCACATCACTAACGAAATTAAAAGAAGAATTAAATTAATTCAAGAGGAAAAGAGTTATGATGTTATAATTACTGAGCTTGGAGGAACTGTTGGTGATATTGAATCATATCCCTTTATTGAAGCTGTAAGACAATTTAGATGGGAGGTTGGTATGGGAAATAGTGTAGTCATTCATTTAACATTATTACCATATTTGTCAGCAGCTGGTGAATTAAAAACTAAACCAACACAACATTCCGTTAAAAAATTAATGGAATCTGGTGTAAATGCCGATATTATTGTGTGTAGAACTGAACATAGCTTAAATGATGATTTAAGGAAAAAGATTGCTCTTTTTTGTAATGTTGAAATTGAATCAGTTATAGAGTCCATCGATGCCTCTACTATATATGAGGTGCCTATTTTAATGCAAAATGAAAAGTTAGATGATGTTGTTTTAAAGAAATTAAATTTAAATAATATTAAATCATCAAAGCTAGATAACTGGAATGCATTCGTTAAAAAAATAAAAAACCCATCAAATGAAGTTAGTATTTGTTTAATAGGTAAATACGTTGAATTACAAGATTCATACAAATCAATTTTAGAGTCCTTTGTCCATGCTGGTGCTGCAAACGATGTAAAAGTTAATGTTATCCCTATTCATTCGGAAGAAATTAATATAAAATCTTCTGATCAAATTTTTAAAAACCTAAATGGTATTTTGGTTGCCCCTGGTTTTGGAGAAAGAGGTGTTGAAGGTAAAATTGAAGCAATTAGAATTGCAAGAGAAAAAAATATTCCTTTTTTAGGAATTTGTTTGGGAATGCAGATGGCAGTTATTGAATTTGCAAGAAATGTTTTAGGTTTTAATAAAGCAAATTCTACTGAGATGGATATAAATTGTAAATACCCAGTAATTTCTATGATGGAAAGTCAAAAAAACATTAAGGAAAAAGGAGGTACTATGAGATTAGGATCTTGGAAATGTGTTTTAGAAAATAACTCATTAGCTCACAAAATCTATTCAACCAATGAAATTAACGAGAGACATAGACATAGATATGAATTAAATTTTGAATTTATGAAAGAACTTTCTCAAAATGGAATGGTTTTCTCTGGAAAAAATCCTGATACTGGCTTAGTTGAGATAATTGAGCTATCTGATCATCCTTGGTTTTTTGGTGTTCAATTTCATCCTGAGTATAGAAGCACGGTTGAAGAGCCACATCCAGTTTTTTTATCATTTGTAAAAGCATCCCTAAGTCACAAAAATAAATAATGGAAGAAAGTAGAATTGACCCTTATCAAATTGTTGGTTTTTTGTTATTAATAGCTTGCGCTTTTTATGTTTTTAATATGTCTCCACAACCAGTGGAAAACATCAATGAAAATAATTCAGAAAATCAGATTGAATCTTCTAGCACTGTTACTACTGAATTAAATGATAATTCATTGGTTTTAAATGATAATGATACTCAAATAATTCAAGAAGAGGTATTTACACTTCAGAATGAGGACATTATTTTAAAAATAAGTAATAAGGGTGGGGGGATTATAGAGTCTACCCTAAAAAAATATAATGATCAAGATGAGAATCCTTTAAAAATTTATGATAATAATCAGAGCCTATATATTACGTCTAGTCAAAAATCTTTTGATACCTCGGCTCTCATGTTCCAACATTCGTTAACTAATAATGAATCTGGTACTGAACTTAGACTAGTTCATATGCTTGACGATATTAGCAGTGTTGAATTTGTTTATTTTTTACCAAATAAAGGTTATTTATTTGATTTCAACGTTAGTTCAAATAACCTAAATGTTAATGATGCTAAATTAAATTGGAATCTAAAATCATTTAGGAATTCAAGAAGTCCAACTTATGAAAATAGATACACATACTTAAATTATAAAAATGAAGATGATATTGAGGATTTAAGTGCATATAGTGATGACTCCGAAACTGGCAATGCAAAATGGATTTCTTACACTCAGCATTTTTTTAATTCTTTTGTGATTTTTAATGATGTAAAAAAGAATATCAAATTCAATACTGTCAATATTGATAGCGATGATGATGATATTAAATATTTAAAATTATTTGAAACCCAAGTTCCATTAATAAATGATTCAAGAAGTCAGATTAATGAGTCACTTAAGTTGTATATAGGGCCAAATGATTATTATGTTTTAAATGAGTCATATGAGGGTATTTCTGATTCTATATGGTTTGGTTGGGGTATTTTTGGGTGGATAAATGAAAATATTTTCTTTCCACTATATTACTATTTGAGCTCATTTTTTTCTGCTGGTATTGCAATTATTATTATGGTTATTCTAACTAGGTTGGTTATGTCACCAGTACAGTATAAAATGTATTTAGGTCAAGCTAAAATGAGAATATTAAAACCTGAAATTTCTGCAGTTTCTGAAAAATACAAGGATGATCCAATGAAAAGGAATCAGGAAACTATGAAAATATACAATCAGGCTGGAGCAAATCCTCTTTCAGGATGTTTACCTGCATTAATTCAATTACCTGTTTTTTATGCTTTATTTTGTTTTTTCCCAGTAGCTTTTGCTTTAAGAGGTGAATCTTTTTTGTGGGCAGATGATTTAAGTTCTTATGATGTTATTGCAGAATTACCCTTTTATATTCCATTTTATGGAGACCACGTAAGTTTGTTCCCTATTACAGCTGCTGTTGCTATGTTTTTCTACACTAAAATGTCAGGGAGTCAACAAATGCAACCATCTCAACCTGGCATGCCTAATATGAAGTTTATAATGTATGTTATTCCATTCACTCTCCTTATTTTCTTTAATAATTTTGCTAGTGGATTGTCTTTATATTATACAATTTCTAATATTCTTACAATAATTATTATGCTTACTATTAAGAATTTTATTCTTGATGAGAAAAAAATCTTAGCTACAATTGAAGAAAAAAAGAAGCAACCTTCATCTGAAAATCGTTTCCAAAGAAGATTGAGAAAGATGCAAGAAATGATGGAAGAGGCTGAAAAGAAACAAAAACTCAAAAGAAAAAAATAATTATGGCTACTTCTTCTACAAGAGTTGTAGTTGCAATGTCAGGTGGAGTTGACTCAAGTGTAGCTGCATTTTTATTAAAAAAACAAGGTTATGATGTGTTAGCTATATTTATGAAAAACTGGCATGATGAAAGTGTAACTATTTCTGCTGAATGCCCATGGTTAGAGGATAGTTATGACGCAATGTTAGTAGCTGAAAAACTTAATATACCCTTTCAAGTAATTGATTTAAGTAATGAATATAAAGATAAGATTGTTGATTACATGTTTAATGAGTATGAAGAGGGTAGAACACCTAACCCTGATATCCTATGTAATAGGGAAATAAAGTTTGATATTTTTCTTAATACTGCATTAAAATTAAATGCAGATTTTATTGCAACTGGTCACTATGCTCAAGTTGAATCTAAGGAATTGGATGGAAATAAAGTTTATTATCTAAAATCTGGAATAGATAAAGATAAGGATCAGTCGTATTTTTTATGTCAATTGAATCAGTTTCAGTTAAGTAAAACTCTTTTTCCAATAGGTTCTTTGAAAAAAGATGAGGTAAGATCAATAGCAAAAGATAATGAATTGATAACTGCTGATAAAAAAGATTCTCAAGGTTTATGTTTTGTTGGTAAGGTAAAATTACCAGATTTTTTACAACAGAAACTTTCAAAAAAGAAGGGTAATGTTGTTTTGATACCAAGAGATTTAAACTTATATGATAACTTTAATAATGAAGAATATGATAATGATGATTCCAATGGATATTTATATGAACCTGATATGGGAAAAGTTATCGGTGAACATTCTGGAGCACATTTCTTTACCGTTGGACAGAGAAAAGGATTGTCAATAGGTGGTATGAAAGATCCTTTATTTGTTCTTGCTACAGATACCAACAAAAATATAATTTACGTTGGGGAAGGAGAAAATCATCCAGGTCTTTACAGATTCTCATTAAGAGTAAAAAAAACAAAAATGCATCACGTAGTTGGTAAATTAAATTTATCTAATTCTCAAAGTTTATCAGCTAGAATTAGATATAGACAGCCTTTACAAAAGATTGATGTTAAATTAATGGATAAATATTATTTAATAAGTTTTGATAAGAAACAGAAGTCAATAGCTAAAGGTCAATTTGTTGCAATTTATAACGGTGATAATTTAATTTCCTCAGGTATTATAGATTAATTTCTACTTGATTTTTAATTAAATCTTCAAAAACTTCTCTTTTTCTTATAATTTTTAATTCATTTTCTATATATAAAATCTCTGCAGGTCTATATCTTGAATTGTAATTACTGCTCATTGAAAAACAATATGCACCGGCATTACTAAAGCTTAAAATATCACCTGGACTGATTGAAGAGATTTTTCTATTATTTGCAAATGTATCTGTTTCACATATGTAGCCAACAACACTGTAATACCTTTCTATATCATTTGGATTTGAAATATTTTCGATGAAATGATTAGCGCCATACATCATGGGTCTAATTAAATGATTGAATCCGCTATCAATTTGTGCAAAAACAGTAGAAGTTGTTTGTTTAATTGAATTCACTTTACAAAGGAATTTACCTGCCTCACTAACTAAGAACTTACCGGGTTCAAACATTAATGTAAGGTCTTTTCCATAATTTTCACAAAATGTATTAAATCTTTTAGTTAGTTTTCTACCTAACTCTTCAATGTTCGTTTCTGAATCTCCTGGCTTGTATGGTACTTTAAATCCACTTCCAAAATCTATAAAGTCTAAGTTTTTAAATTTTTCAGCAATCCTAAATAAAATTTCGGATGCATTTAAAAAAACATCTATATCTAAAATATCACTACCTGTATGCATGTGAACTCCATTTATTATAAGTCCAGTATTTTCTACAATTCTTTCAATATGAGGAGCTTGATGTATGCTAATACCAAATTTAGAGTCAATATGTCCAACAGAAATTTTAGAATTTCCTCCTGCCATGATATGCGGGTTAATTCTGATACACACTGGAATTTTTTTGTGTTTATTACCAAACTCTTCCAATACTGCTAAGTTGTCGATATTTATTTTTGCTCCAATCTTTGCAACTTTCTCAATTTCATCTAAAGAAACACCGTTAGGTGTATAAATTATCTTATTTGGTTCAACTCCAGCTCTGATAGCTAGTTCAACTTCTTGGATAGAAACAGCATCAATTCCAGCCCCCATATTAATTAAATACTTTAAGATTGAAATGTTAGAAGAAGCCTTTACAGCATAATTAATTTGAAGTTTTTTAACATTTTTAAAAGATTCTGTTAGCTTAATAAACTGAGATTTAATTTTATTTGAATCGTAAACATAAAGAGGGCTCCCGTATTGACGAACAGCATCTAAAAGTATTTGATTTTTCATGTCTGCAAATCTAAAATTTTATGTAAATATTGACTTTAAAAAACTGTTTTTTAATAAATTAAAATGAATTAGTTATAAATAAAACAAAAAACTAATTTGATTAAAAGGTTAAACAGATTAGATTTAGTAATTTTAGATCCAATTATGAATCTCCACGAATACCAAGCTAAAACAATATTGTCAAATTTTGATGTGCCAATTCAACGAGGTAAGGTTACTGATAGCATTAATGAAGTTGAAGATGTTGCAAAATCTTTAAATCATGAAACCGGAACTGAATGGTTTGTTGTAAAAGCTCAAATTCATGCTGGAGGTAGAGGTAAAGGCGGTGGAGTAAAAGTTGCTAAAAGTATTGATGAATTAAAGAATTTTTCATCCGATATTTTGGGTATGATGTTAAAAACTCCTCAAACACCAAAAGAAGGAAAACTTGTTCAGAAAATTTTAATCGCTGAAGATGTTTATTATCCGGGTGAGTCTGATCCTGAAGAATATTATTTTTCTGTACTTCTAAATAGAAATACTTCAAAATACATGATAATGTATTCTAGGCAAGGTGGTATGGATATAGAAAAAGTTGCTGAAGAAACACCTGATTTAATATTTTATGAAGAAATTGATCCTCTATTAGGTTTAATGCCTAATCAATTAAGAACTATTGCTTTTAATTTAGGTTTAAGTGGTCAAGCCTTTAAAAATATGCTATCCTTTGCCTCAAAATTATATAATGCATTCATTGAGTCTGATGCTTCTTTGCTTGAAATTAACCCTGTTTTAAAAACTTCAGATAATAAGATTTTAGCTGTGGATGCAAAAATGGTTTTAGATGATAATTCCTTAATTCGTCATAAAAATTATGAAGCCTTAAGAGATTTAAGTGAAGAAAACCCTGTTGAAACTGAAGCAAAGGAAGTTGGGTTAAATTATGTTGATTTAGATGGAAACATAGGTTGTATGGTAAATGGTGCTGGTCTAGCTATGGCTACAATGGATTTGATTAAACAATCTGGAGGAGAACCTGCTAATTTTCTTGATGTTGGTGGTACAGCTGATGCAAAAAGAGTAGAAGTAGCTTTTAATTTGATTCTTAGAGATCCGAAAGTAAAGGCGGTATTAGTAAATATTTTTGGCGGAATAGTTAGGTGTGATAGAGTTGCGAATGGTATTGTTGATGCTTATAAAAATATGGGTGATAAAATTAAAGTTCCAATAATTGTGAGACTACAAGGAACTAATGCTGAGCAAGCAAAAGAAATAATTGACAATGCAGGTTTAAAAATTTATAGCGCTGTTGAATTCAGTGAAGTACCTCAAAAAATAAAAGAAGTTCTTAATTAAGTGTCAAAATGACACTATTTTTTCCTAATTATATGACATAATGTCATAATTAGATGTTTGGCTCATTTTTAGTATATGTGTTTTAAATGTTTAACAAAAAATAATAATTATGAATATAATAACACATAACACTAAACCTGTCTTTTTTGAAGACTTTATTAATAATTTTTTTGGATCGAATATTTACAATGATATTCCACCTTATAATATTATTGAAACTGATAAAGAATTTTTAATTGAATTTTCAGTTCCTGGTTTTAATAAAAAAGACTTTTCAATTGAAGTTGAAGAAAATAACTTAAAAGTATCAAAGCTTTCCTCAGAAAATGATAAACTTGAAAATATATTTTATAAAAGACAGTTTAACTATTCTCAGTTTGAAAAAAAATTCACAATTCCTGAAGAAGTTAATATTGATAAAATCAATTCAATATATGACAATGGAATTTTAAAAATATTTCTTCCAAAAATTAAAGAATTTAAACAAAGTAAAATTAAATCAATTCAAGTGAAATAAATAAAAAGCGGATAATTTATCCGCTTTTTTTATAAATATCGATTAAATCTCTTAATCTTGCAGCTTCTAAAAAATTAAGCTCTTTAGCAGCATCCTCCATCTGTTTTCTTATTTCTCTAATTAATTTTTCTTTTTCAGCTTTAGTTATATTTAGATCAACTTTAGAGTTATCATCAATTTTAATTATTGATTTATTTTCTATTATTTTTTCTTTTTCAAATGTATCCTTTACATTCTTGATTATTTGTTTAGGAGTTATCTTATTTTGTTGGTTATATAATTCTTGTTTCGCTCTTCTTTTTTTTGTTAAATCTATAGTTTCTTGCATACTTTTAGTAATCTTATCAGCATACATTATCGCCTTTCCATTAATATTTCTCGCAGCTCTACCTATTGTTTGAATTAATGATTTTCTACTTCTTAAAAAACCTTCCTTGTCGGCATCCAGAATAATTACTAAAGAAACTTCAGGAAGATCTAACCCCTCTCTTAGCAAATTAACACCTACAAGAACATCAAATGTTCCAGATCTTAGCTGATTTAATATTTCAATTCTTTCAATTGTATCAACATCACTATGAATATATCTTGATTTAATATTTACATTTAAAAAGTATTTCACCAATTCTTCTGACATTCGTTTTGTTAGAGTTGTTATTAAAACTCTTTCATTGCTTTCTATTCTTTCTTGAACTTCATTTATAATATCATCAATCTGATTTTTTGTTTTTCTAACCTCAATTTCAGGATCTAAAAGTCCAGTAGGTCGTAAAATCTGTTCGATAATAATTCCTTCACATTTAAGCATTTCATAATCAGAAGGTGTAGCACTTACGTAAATTGTTTGATTTTGTAATATTTCAAATTCATCAAATTTCAATGGCCTGTTATCCATTGCTGCAGGTAGTCTAAATCCATATTCTACCAAATTTTCTTTTCTACTTCTATCTCCTCCATACATTGCTCTTATTTGAGGAATTGTTACGTGACTTTCATCAATAATAGTGATAAAGTCATCAGGAAAATAATCTATTAAACAAAATGGTCTAGTGCCAGGCTTACGACCATCAATATATCTTGAATAGTTCTCAATTCCTGAGCAATATCCAAGTTCTTGCATCATCTCTAAATCAAATAATGTTCTTTCTTCTAATCTTTTAGCTTCAAGGTGCTTACCTATCTCCTTAAAATATTCAACTTGTTTTCCGAGATCAATTCTTATTTGATCCATTGCCTTAAATAAAACATCATTTTGTGTGGCAAACATATTTGCTGGAAAAATCGAAATAGATTCAAGTTTTAATTTATTTTGTTCATTTATTTCTTCAATTGATTCTATATCATCACCAAAAAAACTAAATCTAACTTTTGAATCCCTGTAGCTCAAATAAACCTCAATTATATCACCTTGAACTCTAAATGTCCCAGGTTCTAGATCAATTTGAGATCTACTGTAGAGTGAATTAGCAAGACTTTTCAAAAGTTGAGTTCTCGAAATAGATGAGTTTAAATCTACGTGTATTGTATTCTTTCTATATTCAATTGGATTTCCAATTCCATATAAACAAGAAACTGATGCAACAACTATAACATCTCTTCTTCCGCTTAATAAACTTGATGTGGTACTTAATCTTAATTTTTCTATTTCATCATTAATCGATAAATCTTTTTCAATGTATGTATTAGTAACTGGAATGTATGCCTCTGGTTGATAATAATCATAATACGAAACAAAATATTCAACTAAGTTATTTGGAAAATATTCTTTAAGCTCAGAAAATAGCTGTGCTGCTAATGTTTTATTGTGAGCTAAAACTAGTGTCGGTCTATTTGTTTTTTCAAGAACATTAGCAATTGTAAAAGTTTTTCCAGATCCAGTTACACCTTCAAGAGCTTGAAATTTTTCATTTTTATTAATTCCATCAACTAACTTATTAATTGCTTCTGGTTGATCACCCGCAGGCTTGTAATTAGATTTTAAAGAAAAATTAATCAAAATTTATTTTTGAATGAGATAAAAGTAATTTATATAACTTTAATAATTGTTACAACATTTCTAAAAATAATCAATTGGAACATACACACGATGTTAAAATATCAAATAAGAAGCCATCTTATAAAATTAGTGATCTTTTCTTTCAGTACTTGAAAGATTACAATAGAGTAGAAGATTTAACAGTTCAATACGATGATTTACTCAGATATGTTGGATCTGTAGATGTTTATGATACTAATGATAAAAATACTCTTTGGCAAAGAGTTTATTATAATGATAACGAGAGAGTCGAGCTTGAAAACAACTTAAAAAAAATATATAATGTTTTATATTCCGATGGTAGTGACACCAACACAGAATTTTTAACAATAGACGGAATTGATTACTGTACTTTTGGAAACTCAAATCCATTTAGAGTAAAAGTTAGAAATAAGTTAAATGATAATTTTACTTATTATTATATCAAAAAAGCTGATTCGTCTAGAATTTACGGTCTTGAGCTAGAACATATCACATCGCCATATAATTTGAATTTTATTTTGAATAATAACACATTAATTGAAGAACATATACCTGGAATTCCAGGGGATGATTTTTTTAATAATAAGCTTAAATCCTGTAATGATAATGAGAAATCTCAAATTGCTAAAGAGTTTGTAAAATTTAGTGAAAGATGTATGATTAGATTACTTGGTGATATGAGGTCTTATAATTATGTCATAATTCCCATTCATGATTTTGATCAAGTTGTATATAAAATAAGAGCAATAGATTTCGACCAACAAAGCTACGAAGCTGATTTTAAAGTTTATAGACCTCAATTATTTAAAGAAAACATACCAGTCGTTGAATTAATTAAAGAAAAATTAATTCCAGATTCAATTAATCAATATAAAATTGAAGAAAGAGCAATTATAGTTAAAAGAATTTTAGGTTCTCAGAAAAGAGTTGATAATCTATTAAAAGCTATGAAAAATGATTCAATTTCAACCGATGAAAATGTAAAGCAACTTACTCAACAAATTTACCATCTTACAAAAGACAATGATTTTAAGTATTGTACTAATATGGGACAAATAATGGAATCGTCTTTTAATTATCTTTTAAGTAATTATGAAAGTAGTGAGATGTTAAGAACTAATTGATTTTTAAATACCAATAAAATTGAATCACAAAAATTAATATTGCAACCATTAAGTGTATCGGTTGCGTCATGATTGGAAATGCAAAGTAATACATAATTGCTCCAATAATAATTTCCAATAAAATTAGAATCATTACAGCATTAATATATTTCATCGACATATTAAATTTCTTTGAAATGATAAATAAAAATCCATTTACAAGAAATATTAGTATCGAGAATGATCTGTGAAAATAAAAATTAAACGAAGGATTACTAAGCCATAGATCTTTATCTAATCGACCATATATTTTAGATTGTTCATCGATAAACTCTCTAACCCCAGTGCCAATAAATATTTGAATTAACATCAGTGACATAGAAAAAATTAGTAAGTATTTAATATTGATTTTATTTAGCATCAGATTTCCTATAAATTAAAATAATTAAGCATAAAATAATAATAGCCATAAACATGTGAACCGTAATTTTATATGGTGCTAAATTTGAGTCTACAACAAGTTTACCCAACCATGCTTGAAATAACATTGATAGAACTACTAAAAAAGACATAAAAGTTATGGTTGGCTTATGTTTAATATAATTCAATGAAAAAACAAACATAATTAGCGTCGCAATACCTGCAATTGCACCAATCAATCTATTTATAAATTCAAACCAGGTATTCATTACACTAAATTCGTTGTAATCATGTTTAGTATATTCTAACCAATTTGATGAGATAAATTCATTTGAACTTAAAAAATCATTTTTAGCAGAATAAAATTTTTCGTTTTTTAAAATCATAACTCCTTTTTTATAGTTGAAATTAGATTTCCAAAAAACATCTTTTTCTGTTGTTGGAGGAATTAAATATCCAAAACATTTTGGCCAGTCTGGACATCCCATACCACTACCTGTCATTCTAACCATTGAACCTGCAAAAATTACAAGCAAGACCAATAAAAATGAAGTTATAATAGTGGTTTTAAAATTTTTAATCATTTTCTAGACCTAATTCTCTTCCTTTCTCTATCATCAAATTATATGCCTGTTTATATGAATTTTCAATATCACCATTCAGAATGGATTCTTTTATAAAATTTTTAATTTGACCAATCTCTTTACATGGTTTAATATTAAAATAATTCATAATTTCTTCACCCGTAATTGGTGGTTGAAAATTTCTCACTCTATCTCTTTCTTCAACAACTTTGATTTTTTCTCTGACTAATTTAAAATTGTTTAAATATTTGTCTTTTAAAAATTTATTTTTTGTGGTAATATCTGCCTCGCACAATGTCATTAAATCATCAATATCATCACCGGCATCATAAACTAGTCTTCTTACAGCGGAATCTGTTGTATCATCAAGAGACAACACAATTGGTCTTGAACTTAAAAGAATTAATTTTTTAACGTATTTTAAAGTTTCATTCAAAGGAAGTTTTAATCTTTTAAATATATTATTTACCATTTTTGAACCAACAAATTCATGCCCATGGAATGACCATCCATTTTTTTTACTAAATCTTTTTGTTTTAGGTTTTCCTATATCATGAAGTAAAGCGACCCATCTTAACCAAATATTATTAGTGTTTTCAGAAATATTGTCAAGTACTTGTAAAGTATGATAAAAATTATCCTTGTGTTTTTTTCCTTCAACTTCTTCAATTCCATGCAAGGAACTAAGTTCTGGAATTAATATTTTAAGTAAACCAGATTTGTCAAGTAGATTTAATCCAATAGAGGGCTTTGGTGAAATTAATATTTTATTCAATTCATCGTTAATTCTTTCCATGGATATTATTTTTATTCTCTCTGATTCTTCTTTGATACACTCAAAGTCATTTTTATCAATTTCAAAATTTAATTGTGAAGAAAATCTAATTGCTCTTAACATTCTCAAAGGATCGTCATGAAAAGTTTTAATTGGATCTTTTGGTGTTTTTAAAATATTATTACTTAAATCGTTTAATCCATTGTAGTTATCAATTAATTCTCCTTTTTCCTTTCCATTAAGCCTAATAGCCAATGCATTTATAGTAAAATCTCTTCTTGATAAATCGTCATATAGAGTACCTTTTTTAATTTTAGGATTTCTTGAAGATTTACTGTAGCTTTCTTTTCTTGCACCAACAAATTCAATTTGAAAACCTTTAGTTTTAATCATTGCCGTTCCAAAATTTTTAAAAACTTGTATCTTAATTTTTAAATTTAAGGCTACGAGATTAGCAAATTCAATTCCGTTTCCTAAAACCAAAATATCAATATCTTTTTTAGCTTTTTTTTCAAGAATACTATCTCTTACATAACCTCCGACTACAAAAATTTCATAATTGTTTTCGTCTGCTATTTTTGAGATAGTCTCTAAAATGTCTGATTTTATGATTTTTTTATAGTTCATTTATCTTATGACCTTAAATTCATTGTCCCCAATCATTTTAATAATTCTTGAGGGTTTATTATTAAAGATTTTCGAGGTCCTAACTATATAATCAACATTATCTTTAATTAATTTATCAATCCTTTCCAAGGAATTAGGAACTTCAAATCCATGTAAGTTAGCTGAGGTTGAAGATAATGGATGTTTTAACTCTTTAATTAAGTTTAGACAAAAATTATCATATGGTATTCTAACTGCTATAGATTTTTGATTTGTGTTTTTACCTTTTGTATTAGAAAAAATTACAGTTGTAGGATTAGAATCACTTAAAAATTCTATTGCAGTTTCAGAAATGTTTTCTACATAACAGTTAACCATTTCAATATCACTCATCAGATGAATAAGTGGTTGATTTAATTCTCTTTTTTTTATCTGATTTATTTTTCTAGTTACATTATTGTCATTTGCATTGCCGCCTAGTCCATATACTGTATCAGTTGGATGAAGAATTATTCCACCATCGCTAATAGTTTTCAAACATTGATTTAATTCATTCAAAAATTTAAACTGAAACATTGAATTCTCTTAAAGCATCATTTAGTGATGTTTTTTTATTAGTACTTTCTTTCCTTTTTCCAATAATCAAAGCACAAGGAACATTAAATGTACCAGAATTAAATTCTTTTGGAACAGTTCCAGGTATCACTACTGATTTTGATGGAATATATCCTTTAAGATATTTTGGTTTATCACCACTAACATCAATAATTTTCGTTGACGAGGTTAAAACAACGTTTGCACCTAAAACTGCCTCATTTTCAATTTTAACACCTTCTACAATTATACATCTTGATCCAATGAATGCATCATCTTCAATAATAACTGGAGCAGCTTGAACGGGTTCTAAAACACCTCCAATTCCTACACCACCACTTAAATGAACGTTTTTTCCAATTTGGGCACAACTTCCTACTGTAGCCCATGTGTCAACCATAGTTCCAGAATCTACATAGGCGCCTATATTTACATAAGAGGGCATTAAAACAGCACCTTTTTCAATGAAAGACCCATATCTTGAAATTGCATGGGGGACAACTCTAACTCCTTTTTCTTTATAATTACTTTTCAGAGGAATTTTGTCATGAAATTCAAAAGGGCCAACCTCAATACTTTCCATTTTAGAAATTGGAAAGAAAAGAATAACAGCTTTTTTTACCCAATCATTAACTTTCCATTGATTATTAATTTTTTCAGCAACTCTTAATTCACCTTTATCTAAAAGGCCAATTACATTCCTAATGGTTTCTTGAGTTTTAGGATTATCTAATAATTCTCTATTATCCCATGCAGCTTCAACTATATCTCTCATTTTATACTTTTTTACAAATATAATTTTTAACTATGAATTTATTTTTTAAATCGTAATAATTAATCTATAATTTAGCAGAGTGAAAAGAGTTTTAGGAATTGATTATGGATTAAAAAGAACTGGATTAGCAATTTCAGATCCGTTAGGTATTATTGCTTCACCACTAGAAACAATTGAGACTAAAAATCTATTAAACTATATCTTAGATTTAAATAAAAAAGAAAAAATATCAGTACTAGTTATTGGATTGCCATTAAATCTAAAAAATAAATTATTTGATATCGAAGAAAATATTAAAGAATTCATACAAAAAATAAAAACTTATCTTCCTGAAATAGAAATTGAACGAATTGATGAGCGTTTTACCTCAAAAATTGCAAGAAATTTTTTAAATACTTACTCAGATAAACAAAAAATCAGGAGAAAAAAAGAAAATTTAGATAAAGTAAGTGCATCTTTGATATTACAATCATATTTAGAAAGAAAATGATCTTACCAATTGTAGCATATGGAAATTCAACATTAAGAAAAAAATGTATAGAAATAGATAAGGATTATTCCGATTTAAATAATTTGATTGAAAATATGTGGCAAACTATGTATAACGCCGAGGGAGTTGGTCTTGCCGCACCTCAAATTGGATTATCAATTCGACTATTCATAATTGATGCGAATCCATTAATTGATCCAAGTGAAACTTTACTTAATGAAGATTTTAAAAAACATGTTTTTATTAATCCTACAATTATTGATAAATCTGATAATATGTCTTCATTCAATGAAGGTTGTTTAAGTATCCCTGATATAAGAGGTGACGTAAAAAGACCTGACTCAATTAAAATTAAATTCTATGATCAAAATTTTAATCTTCATATTAAAGATTTTAATGGTATACTTTCAAGAGTAATCCAGCATGAATACGATCACATCCAAGGAATATTATTTACTGATAAAATTTCACCTTTAAAAAGAAAAATAATTGAAAAAAAATTATCTAAAATTTCAAAAGGAAATATCAATTCAAATTATAAAATGCTATTTAATAAATAATGAAAAATATTGATAACAAAGTTTCAAATCTTTTAGAAATTATGAATGAGTTAAGGGAAAAATGTCCATGGGACAGAAAGCAAACTTTAGATTCATTAAAAAGATTAACTATTGAAGAAACATTTGAATTAATTGAAGCAATTGAAAAAAAAGATTTTGATAATATAAAAGAAGAATTAGGTGATCTTTTTTTACATATTGTTTTTTACTCAAAAATTTCTTCAGAAAATAAATATTTTGATTTTTATGATGTAGTGGATTTTCTAATCAAAAAAATAATTGAAAGACATCCTCATGTTTATGGAGATATTGAAGAAATTACTGAGGAACAAGTGAAGATTAATTGGGAAAAAATTAAGTTGAAAAATAATAAAAAAGGATTACTTTCAGGTGTCCCTAAATCTATGCCTCCAATTTCAAAAGCATACAGGGTTCAAGACAAAGCCTCTAGTGTTGGTTTTGATTGGGAAAAAGTTGATGAAGTTTTTGATAAGATCAAAGAAGAAATACATGAACTTGATACTGCTCTCAATAATAAAAACAAAAATCAAATTGAGGAAGAGTTTGGAGATATAATGTTCTCACTAATTAATTATTCCAGACACCTTAAAATTGATCCTGATTTTTGCTTAAATAATTCTACAAATAAATTTATTAATAGATTTAATTCATTGGAAGAGATAGTAAAAAATGAAAATAAAAATATTTCAGATCTATCTTTAAATGAGATGAATATGTATTGGGAAAGAGTCAAAAAACTAACCTTTAGAAATTAATTCTAAATTCTTTTGAAGTTTTTTAATTTGAGATTTATAATTCTTAATATTAGAATGTACATTAGATAGGATATCACTTTCAGAATCACCTTTAATAAAGTTTAAATTATTCTCTAGCTGAGCAATAAGTTTTGTGTAATCATCAATCTTCTTTTTTAATTTGGATTTTTCAGAATTGATTGTGTTTTTGTTTAATATTTTTGATTTAATTTCTAACATTTTGTCATCAACATCATTTAATTCAAGTTCTTTAAGTTTTTTTTCTAAGCCACTTAATAACTCATTTGTTTGTTTTAGTGATTTTATATTTCCAAGCTTTTTCCATTCTTCAATAATTAAATCAATTTTTTCAATACTAAAATCTTTTAACAAATCATCTTTGAGTTTTTTTTGATTGTCTAATATTTCTTTTTCTTTAAGAGATTCTTCTGATTTTGAAGAATCAATTTTTTCAAAACATTTATTATAAATTTCATTAAAACTATTCCAATTTTCTTTATTTCTTTTAAAAGGAACATTTTGAATTAATTTAAATTTATTTCGTAATTCTATTAGATATTTTTTATCCAACTTTTTATTTTCAGAGTAAACTTGAAGTTCATTAATTAATTCACTTTGTTTATTAATATTAACAGAGTAATCTTTTTTTAATCCTTTAAAGAATAGATTCTTTTCTTTTATAAAATTTCTATTAATTTCCTTAAATTCTTTCCAAATTTCATTATTCTCTGCTATTTTAATAGGTCCAATATTTATAAATTCTTCCTTTATTTTTGAAACTTGATTAATCAATTTAATCCAACTGTTTTTATCCTTTGGAAGGTTCTTTATTGCATTTTGAAGATTATTAATTAAATCTTTTTTTAATTTAAGATTTTCCTCATCAAATTTTCCTCGGTTTTTTAAGTAATCTTTTTTGTTTTCTTTTATGTTTTTAATTATTGAATCAAATTTTGAATTCAGTTTCTCCTCATATTGAGTTTTGACTGGACCAATTTGATAATTCCACTTTCTTATAAAAATTAATAATTCTCTATAACTTTTTAATTTGTCTGCATATTTTTCTAACCTTAAAGCTTCTTTGATTATTTCTTCTTTAATTCTTTTGTTATTAGATTGATCTTTTTCTTTAAAATCTTTATCTAGATAAATAAAATCATAAAATACTTTTACTTGGTGATCATAAGAGTTATTTAATCCGAATGCTAGATGCCCAGGCACTTTACCAATTGATACCCAATTTTTTCTTAATGAAAGAAATCTTTCATATTTAGATTTATTATCATCATCTGAATGTAACAAATCTTTTAATTCTTCAATCAATTTTAATTTGAGATCGTGATTCTTTTTTAATTCAATATTTTGATTAACTCTTTTCAAGAAAAAAAATTTAAAACATTAAGTTAATATTTTTTATCAACTATTCCATATATCCCAACTTGCCTCTGCTTGTAATTCCAACATTTCAAGTCCATTTTTTATAGTCGCTCCTTGAGACTCGCATTCTAATAAAAAAGAACTTTTTTCTGGATTATATATTAAATCATAGCAAGTATGTGATTTGTTTATTAACTCATATGGAATTTGAATTTTATCATTAACATTTGGATATGTTCCTAATGGTGTGGTATTAATAATAAGGTCTGAATTAATTATTTCTTTTTCTAAATTATCATAATTTATAAAATGAGCTTTATTTTGGCGTGAAACAACCTTAAATTTTATATTTAATTTCATAAGACTAAACTGAATTGCTTTACAAGCACCACCAGATCCAAAAATTAAAGCATGATAATATTTTTTATTTTTCAATGATTTTGAAAATCCAATATAATCTGTATTATATCCTTTTAATTTACCATTAATAATTTTTATTGTATTTACTGCACCAATTATTGAAGCCTCATCAGAAACCTTATCTAACAAGGGTATAATACTCTCTTTGTATGGAATTGTAACATTAAATCCACAAATATTTGAAAGATTTATTTTTTTAAAATCAGAAATATTTTTTAGGTCAAAATTTATGTACTCATTTTCTAAAATTTGAAGTTTTTTAAATTTTGAGTTAAAATAATTTCTTGAGAAAGAATAATCA
>JAYNRW010000016.1:0-20290 GCA_038114965.1 Flavobacteriaceae bacterium
CCAATTTACGGATATGGATTTTGGTTAGGTGAATATGAAAACCATAAATTTTTCTCTCTTAGAGGTCATCAAGGTCAATACGTAATAGTTTTTCCTAGAATTGATTTGATCATTACAAGACTTGGAAGAAGTAAAGCTAAGGGGCAAAGTTTAAATGGATTTCCAAAAGACTTTGAAAAATATATTTCTGAAAGTTTTAAAATTTTAAAAACAAATAAATTAATTAGTGAATAATTCTTTACTAGAAATAAAAAACTTAAACGTCTCTGCTGACAAAAAATCTATTGTAAAAAATATAAGTTTCAAACTAAAGAAAAATAATATTCTTGGCATAGTTGGTGAATCTGGAAGTGGAAAATCTATTACTGCTTTGAGTATCTTAAAGTTATCTGTTTTCAGAGGGCTAAATCAATCTGGAAATTTATTTTTCAACAATACTGATTTAAATAAAATCTCTAATAATGATTTTAGAGAAATTTTGAGAAATGATATTGGAATTATTTTTCAAGATCCATCAAGCTACCTTAACCCAAGTGTAAAATGTGGAATTCAATTAATTGAGTGTTTTAAATTCTCTAATTCAGAAAACATCAATACAATCAATAATGCAATTGATCTTCTAAAAAAGGTCAAAATTGATGATCCTAAAACAACATTAAATAAATATCCACATGAACTTAGTGGAGGCCAGCAGCAACGACTTATGATTGCAATGATGATTTCAAAAAATCCTAAAATTTTGATATGTGATGAAGCTACATCCTCACTTGATACTGTAGTAAAAAAGGAAATCATCTCTTTATTGATAAGGCTAAAAAAAGAATATAAAATGAGTTTAATTTTTATAACTCACAATCTTAATTTAGTTCATGAAATTTCAGATTATATAATTTTTTTAAAAGATGGAGAAATTATTGAAGAAGGAAAAACAGCTGAAATTTTTAAAAATCCAAAGAATGAATACACAAAAAATTTAATATCATTAAATAAGAAACTTCTTATTAATAAAATAAATTTTAGTAAGACTAATTCAGAAATACTTAAAGTCAATAATCTAAGTTTAAATCTTGGCGGAAAAAAAATATTGAATAAAATAAATTTTGAATTATTCAAAAATGATTCATTAGGCATCATTGGAGAGTCAGGGTCTGGTAAAACAACCATTTCAAAATGTATATTAAAAATCCATGAAGGATATTCCGGTGATATTTTTTACAATTCAGAAAATATAAAAACCATAAATAGACTTTCTAATAGTAAAGAAATTCAAATGGTTTTTCAAGACCCTTATTCTTCATTAGACCCATCGATTCGTGTCATTGATCAAGTAATTGAACCCATGAAATTTCACAAAATAATTTCAAAGGATAATTTATCTTCTGAAGCCATTAAAATACTTGAAAGTGTAAGATTAAAAAGTGATTTATATAACAAGTTCCCATCACAATTATCTGGAGGTGAAAGACAAAGAGTTGTAATTGCAAGAGCCCTAACTATAAAGCCAAAAATTTTAATTTGTGATGAATGTGTTTCTGCATTAGATAAAAATATTCAGAATTCAATACTTAATTTATTAGTTGAATTAAAAAATAAATTATCTCTCACTTTAATATTTATATCTCATGATATTAGAATAGTTAAAAATATATGTAATCGTATTATGGTTTTAAAAAATGGTGTGATTGTAGATTTTAATGAGACTCAAAAATTATTTAAAAATCCAAATCAGTATACAAAGAGCTTAATTAATGCTTCCTTTTAAAATGAATATTACTTTACTTAACATTCATAGTTTGCTATTTATAATATGTATTTTATTTTTAATTTACACGACATCAAACTCCTTAATTAAATTTTTAGGTGACAAGAAGTATACATTTCTTGATTTTAGAATTTCATTATTCGTATTAATTTTTTTATTTATTAAATTATCATTATCGCTTCTTTTAACAGAAATTCTAGAATTAAAAACTTATGTCTCATCCACAATTAGCTTATTGATATGTCTATTTGGTTGGTATTTACATAATAAGGTTGTAGAAAGTAGAAAAAAACATTTTAGAATATTAGTTTTTTACCTGATAGGGTTAATTATTTCTGTTTGGGTGAGGTAACTAAAACAAAAAACACTCTTGGGAGAGTGCTTGATGTTAAACAAACTATGAAAAACTAACTATATAAATTTAGTTTAAATTAGCATCCAGTTTTATTAAAGAATTGTTAAAAAATGAAAAACAAAAGTTTTGGAGTAATTGGAGCAGGAAGTTGGGGAACAGCATTAGTCAAAATGTTTTCTGAAAATTTAAATTCAATTAATTGGTATGTCAGAAATAAAGTAATTCTAGATGGAATTAATGAGAATAAAAGAAATTTAAAATACTTAAGACATGTTCAATTAAATACCAAAAAATTGAATGTCTCAAATGATTTATATAAAATTATTGAAGTCTCTGATATTTTAATAATTGCAATACCTTCACCATACATTGATTCAACATTTGAAAATCACAAAGATTTATTAAAAGATAAAATTATCATTTCAGCATCAAAGGGTGTTGTGCCAAAATCTCAACTTGTAATTAGCCAACATTTTCATTTAAATTATGGTATTAAAAAAACAAATCTTGGAATTATAAGTGGTCCATGTCATGCTGAAGAAGTCGCCCTTGAGAAACTTTCATATTTAACGGTTGGAGTTAAAAGAAAGGCTTTAGGTAATTATATTTCAGAAAATCTAAAATCAAAATTTATAAAAACCTCTGTTTCAACAGATATTATTGGAATTGAATATTCAGCTACATTAAAAAATATATATTCAATTTTAGTAGGTATTTCTCATGGTTTAGGTTATGGAGATAATTTTCTTAGTGTTCTTATTAGTCATTGTGCAAAGGAATTAAAACTATTTATAAGAACAATTCATCAAACTAAGAGAGACATTAATCATTCTGCATATATTGGAGATTTGCTTGTAACTACATACTCAACATTTAGTAGAAATAGAACGTTTGGAAATATGATTGGTAAAGGCTGTTCAGTAAAATCAGCAATGTCAGAAATGTCAATGGTTGTAGAGGGCTACTATGCTACAAAAAATGCTTATGAAATAACTAAAAATAAAAATGATGATTTTTTATTGATTGAATCAGTATACAAAATTCTATATAATGGAAACAGTCCAAAAAAAATGTTAAAAGAAATTTCTGAAAAACTATATTGATTTACTAAACTGATTTAAAAACCTTACATCATTTTCATATAAAGTTCTTATGTCATCTATTTGATAAAGAAGCATTGCAATTCGTTCCAAACCTAATCCAAAAGCATATCCTGAATATTCTTCAGGATCTATTCCGCAATTCTTTAAAACATTTGGATCTACCATACCACAACCTAAAATTTCAAGCCATCCAGTTCCTTTAGTAATTCTATGGTCAGTTTCAGATTCTAATCCCCAGTAAATATCAAGTTCAGCACTAGGTTCTGTAAATGGAAAGTAAGATGGTCTTAATCTTATTCTATTCTTTCCAAAAAGTTCTTTAGTAAAATGTAGCAAGGTTTGTTTTAAATCTACAAAAGAGACATTCTTGTCAATGTATAAACCTTCAATTTGATGAAAAAAACAATGAGACCTAGCAGAAATATCTTCATTTCTATAAACTCTTCCAGGTGATATAGTTCTTATTGGAGGTTTGTTATTCTCCATATGTCTAATTTGAACAGATGAAGTATGAGTTCTTAATAACCAATCTGGATCTTTACTTATATAAAAAGTGTCTTGCATATCCCTTGCAGGATGATATTCAGGTAAATTTAAAGCTGTGAAATTATGCCAGTCATCTTCAATTTCAGGTCCTTCTGAAATGTCAAAACCTATTTTTAAAAAAATATCAATTATCTTATTTTTTACAATTGATATTGGGTGGCGAGAACCAAGTTTTAATAATTGGACAGGCTTTGATAAATCTTCAAAATTTTCAACTGTAGAATTTGATGAAAAATTGTTTTTTGATTCATCATATATTTTGTTAGCAAGTATTTTTAGCTCATTTATTTGTTGACCAAGAATTTTTTTTTGGTCATTTGGAACTTCCTTTAGTTTAAAAAATAAGGTTTGAATAATTCCTTTTTTTGATAAGTATTCAAGTCTAAATTGTTCATGCTCTTTTTCATCTTTAAGTTCTAAAGAAGATAATTTTTCCTTATATTTTTTGATATCATCAATCATATTTGGCTAAAATATTCTAATTATTTAACTAATAAAACCCTTTTTTAAAAAATAATCTATGATTGCTTCTTTCATTAAAACAGATTGTTCTCCAGGTTTAAGTTGAGGTAGGCTTGTTAATAGATTATAATGTGGCCATCCATCTTTATCGACATATTCAAATTCATAATAACCATATGGTTCTAACAACTTACAAATGGCTATATGCATTAAATTTACTTTTTCATCTTTTTTAAATTTTTTATCAAAAAATCCTAGTTCTTGAATTCCTATTAAATATATTACACCTTCTAGATCAATTAATTCCCCATCATTAAAATCATTACTCAACTTTTTTATCAAATTATCCCATCTATTTATTTTTTTAGTTTTCCCTTTCATCCTATTTTTATAAGATAATACTAAATTAAAATTTTCAAATTGAATTATTTTGATATAATTATAATATGTATTCTGTCATTTGGGTTTATTAAAGGATTTTTAAAAGGATTTTTTAATGAAGTATCCTCTTTTATAGGCTTTTTTATTGGACTGATAGGAGCCACAATGTTTTCTGAAAATTTATCAAATTTAATTTTAAAAATTATTGATTTAGATCTCAAAATTTTAAATATTATTTCCTTTATTTTTCTTTTCATAGTGATTACTATTTTATTTTCTTTAATTGGAAAATCACTAACTAAACTCATGAAATTTGCATCGCTTGGAACGATAAACAGACTTTTTGGAGGAATTTTTAGTTTTGGTAAATACTTAGTTATATTATCTTTTATTGTTCTACTAATAAATTATCTTAACACCCTTTTTTCAATTGCATTAATTCCAAAAGACAGTTTGAATGAGTCAACTCTTTTTACTTTTTTACAGTCTGTTGGTGATGGATTATTTTACTTATTGGATAATCAAATGATGTTTACTTTATAGTCTGAAAGGTTGAACTCAATATCCAGCCTTTTGATCCATTAGAAAGTTCAACTAAACTCCATTCATTAAGTTTTTCTAAAACATTTACTTTGGTTCCCTCATTTAAAAGAAACAACTCTTCTGATCTTTCGTTAGGTTCAGATTTAAATGAAATCCTACTATCAAACAAAATAGCTGGATTATTTTTTTCATATTCTGATTTTGAATTTACACCTAAAATCAAAAAAATTATAAAACAGAAAAGAAATATTGATCCAATACTGAAGTAACGCTTTTTAGTATCAGAGTTTTTATTGAATAAGTATAATGAAAAAACTATTAGAGATAAAAACTCGAATATAATTGAAATTAATAACCATGTATTATAGTCAAATAAATTTGTAAACTTTGAAATGAATTTAGAAACTTGATTAACTGGAACAGTCTCAATTCTATCTAAAGTCATATTTTGAGAAAAGGATAAATTGTTTTTTGTTTCATTATTATTTGGATCAAGCAATAAAGATTTTTCAAAATAAAATATTGAGTTTGCTATATCATTAACTTTATAATAAGCATTACCTAGATTATAGTATAATTCTGCAGATTCAGACCCATTGTTTATAATACTGGTATACTTTTCAATGGCTTCAGTATAGTTACCTTGATTGTATAATGCATTACCCTCATCGAAAACAACTTCAACTTGAGATTGAGCATTTAAAAAGAATAAAATTAAAAACAATCTAAACATATTATACATTTTCAAAGTTTGTTAATATCTGAACAGCTTTTTCATAATCTTTATCCATATCATCAGTACTTGCAGGAGTGTATCTTGCGATTTCACAACTTTCAATTAATTCAATTACATCATTAATTACCTTCTTAGAAATATTTTCCTTAATCAAAATTGATTTGATTTTATCTTTAGAAAAATCTTCTTTTCTGATCATATATTTTGATTTAAAAAAGTTGAATAATGCTTGATCTAATGAGCTATAAAAAGATTCTTTGTTAGAAATATCAATTTTTGCATTTTCCAAATACTTTCTAGCTAATTTCTCAGCATTTTTGGTTATTAGATCAGAATCTGAGATTGATTTTCTGGTAACTTTTATTAGTAATAGTATAACAACGAAAATTAAAAAAGGGATAGATAAAAGAGTATATAACCAAAGTTTTGAGTCCAATAATTTTTTAGAATTAATACTGGAAAATTTCGAACTTAATTTTATGTAATTAAACTGTCCTATTGTCTGGATAGTATTATTTTGATTGGAACTCAATCCAGAGTTATTAGTAAAATCTGAATTCATTGGACCTTCAGTAACATCTACAATACTTTCATTTGTTTTTATTGTTACATACTTTTTGGCCTCTGGGTCAAAGTAACTGAACTCAACTGCAGGAATAGGGTACTTACCTTGGAATTGAGGAACAATTGTATAAGTATTCGAAATTTGACCATTCATTCCTGATATCGACGATTTTATATCTTCTTTAAATTCAGGATCATACTTTTCTAAAGATGATGGCACTTTTATTTCTGGAAGAGAGAATAATTTAAGATTACCTCTTCCATTAACTTTTAATTCTAGTTGAAATGATTCAGTTGCTTTTAATTCAGACTTAGAAGAAAATAAAGAAACTTCAAACTTCCCAACAGCACCATTAAAACTTTCAGGTTTACCTTCAGAGGGGAATTCTTTTACTTTTATATTTTTCTTTTTTGAAGAAACTTTTTTTGAAGTTTGTGTATAAATAACATTTCCAAAAAAATCTCGTCTGTTAGTTGGTACATCTACCGTTACATCTAAGGTTAATGGTAATAGCTCTAAATTACCTGACTTTTGAGGAAAGAGTAAAGCTCTTTTCCAAGTAACATAATTATACCTTTGTCCTTTATAGGAAGTGCTTTTTATTTCTAAACGCGGAATTTTTATATTTTGAGACCAAAAATTATTAAATTCTGGGCTGTCTATTTCACCCAAATTCGTAACATTAATTTTAGGATTAAAAAGTAATTTAAACTCAACTGAGATTGGCTCATTCAAATAAGTCTCACTTTTAGAAACTTCAATATTTAATTCAATATCATCATTTAATACGGATGATGGGCTGCCGGGCGATAGAGAGGATTGTACTGCTTCACTAACTTGAATTTGAACGGGCAAAGTTTTATAAATATCTCCATCAATTTCTATAGATGCTTGACCTATGGTAAACTTTCCCTTTTTAATTGGAGTTAAAAAATAAGAGTACGTTTTAGTAAAACTTCTGACTCCATTAATCCAACTGTTACTAACAGACTGGTTTGGTCCGCCTACAACTCTAAAGCCATCAAATGAAGGTGGATTGAAGTTATCTCCATCCTTATTCATTTTAAAATCAACTCTTAAATTCTCATTAACGCCTAAATTGTTTTTACTAACCTCAGCCTCAAACTTGATTTGAGAAAAACTAAAGTTGATAACCAATAAACAAATTAGTGTTAAAATTCTTTTCATAACTACCAATCTTTTTTATTTGATTTTGGTGTTCCTTTAAGTTTTTTCTTATTCACTTTTTCCTGCACCTTTTTTTCTTCTTTATTCATTGCCTCTAATAGATTTTTTAATTGCTGAGGAGAAATTTGATCTTCTTTTGGTTTCTGTGGCTGTTTTGAATCGTCTTTTTTATCCTGATTTTTATCATTCTGTTCTCCCTTATCATCCTTCTCGTCTTTTTTATTATCACTTTTATTGTCCTTGTCCTGATTGTCTTTATTATCCTTATTATCATCTTTATTATTCTGATTCTGGTTTTTTAGAAGTTCCTTAGCAAGAACATAATTATACCTTGTTTCTTCATCATCAGGATTATTAAGCAAAGCTTGTTTAAAGGAATTAACTGCGTTTTGATAATCCTCTTTCTGCATATATGTGTTTCCAAGATTATGAAAACCTTTGTGTTTATTTTCCTTACTAGAATTTTTTTTCAAAGCACTTTTATACATAATTTGAGCATCAGTACCCAAATTGTTTTTATAAAGAGAATTTCCAAGATTATATGGTGCATTGTAATTTAAAGAGTCTATTGATTTAGCTATTCTATAATTGTATTCAGCGATTTCAAAATCTTTATTGTCGAATTTAATATTGCCATCAAAAACTAGGTTATTTGATTTTTTTTCTGTCTCATTTTGAGAGAAAGAAAATGAAACCATTAAAACAAAAAATATACTAATTCTTATTCCCATTTTCATTAAATAAATTTAACCTTTCTATCCAAAAAGTTTTCTTGTCATACACAATCAAATCTAAGAATAAGAAAAATAATCCAAATCCTAAAAACCACTGAAATTGGTCTTTAAAAGCAACGAATTGTTTTGATTCAAATTCTTTCTTATCCATTTCTTTTAATTCATCTATTATAAGATTTACTACTGTATTAGTGTTATCCCCTTTAAAATATTTTCCATTACTTTCTAGAGCCATCTCACTTAATATTTTTTCATTTAATTTGGTAATCACAACCTCACCATTTTCATCCTTTTTATAAGATTTAATTATATTATTTTCCTTTATTGGTATGGGTGCTCCACTAATAGAGCCAACACCAATTGTGAAAATTGTTATTCCGGTGTCACCAACAAT
The DNA here is from genome assembly GCA_038114965.1 of Flavobacteriaceae bacterium. GTDB lineage: Bacteria > Bacteroidota > Bacteroidia > Flavobacteriales > Flavobacteriaceae > Eutrophosalina. Next base: position 8,770 of record JAYNRW010000016.1, read on the forward strand.
TGATGACACATTAATATTCTGAGATTCATGATCTTCACCATCAGAAATTATACATAAAACTCTGTTTGTTTGATTATCATCATCATAATAATTTTTTGAAAGTCTTATTGCTTCTCCAATTGAAGTTCCTTGAGAAGATAGCATATCAGTATTTAAACTTTCCAAAAACATACGTGCAGAAGAAAAATCAGTAGTTATAGGTAGTACTGGAATTGCCGTTGAAGCATAAGCAATTATACCAACCCTATCAGATCCAAGTTTGTCAAATATCTCTGAAACAATTCTTTTTGATTTTATTATTCTATTAGGTGCAATATCCTCAGCTAACATACTTTTAGAAACATCAACAGCAAAAACCAAATCTACACCCTCTCTCTTTACTGTTTTTAGTTCAGTGCCAATTTTAGGATTGACCAATGCAAAGACTAATAAAATAATTGCAATGGATTTAATTAAAAATTTAAGAAATGGTTTTTTATTTGATATTTCAGGACTTAAATACTCAATAGTGTTTGAATCAAAATATTTCTTTTTTATAGTCCTTTGCCAATTTTTATTAATAATAAAAATCAAAAATAAAATTGGTAACAAAACCAAAAAATACATAAATGATATTTCTTCTAACTGATACATTATATTATTGATCTAAACACTGTATATTTTAAAATTAATTCGACAAAAATTAAGCCAATTGCAGCTATAATTAGTAGCCTATATTTTTCCTCTGAATCAGAATATTTAATCTCCTCAACTTCTGTTTTTTCTAGCTTATTTATCTCATTATAAATTTCCTCTAATTTCTTATTGTCAGTTGCTCGAAAATATAAGCCCCCTGTCTTATTTGCTACATTTTTTAGTAATTCTTCATCAATTTCAACCTTGGTCATTCCAAATCTAAATGAACCATTTGGGTTTAAAGCAACTGGTGCTCTTGCATTCCCATTAGTTCCTAAACCTATAGTGTATGTTTTTATTTCAAAATTTGCTGCTAAATCAGCAGCTGTTGAAGGATCAATGAATCCAGAATTATTGACTCCATCTGTTAATAAGATAATTACTTTACTTTTTGCCTTACTCTCTTTTAATCTATTTACTGAAGTTGCTAAACCCATTCCAATTGCAGTTCCATCTTCAATTATACCATCAAAAGTAATATCAGAAAGAGATTTAATCACTACATCCTTGTCAGATGTTACTGGTGTTTTAGTATAACTCTCGCCTGCATATATAACGAGTCCAATTCTATCATTTATCCTATCATTAATAAATTGGGACGCTACTGTTTTTAAAGCTTCTAGTCGGTTAGGTTTTAAGTCTTGTGCTAACATACTAGATGAAATATCAACCGCAATAACTATGTCAATACCACTACTTGTTTTTGTCCTAGTACTATTACTAATTTCTTGAGGTCTAGCCAGTGCAACAATTACTAATAATAACGTTATGATTCTAAAAATATTAATTATGGGATACAGCTTAGACTTTAAAGTTTTAGAGTCAAAACTTTCGAGATTTGAAAATTTAAAATTATTTAATCTTACAAACTTGAATTTGTAAAGCATAAAAGCTACTACTGGCAATAAAATTAAAAGCCATAAAAACTCAGGATTTTTAAAAACAATATTATCCATTAACAAAGTCTATAGAGTTTTCAATTCTTTTTACAATCTGTTCAACAATGTCATTTTTTTGTTCATAAACAGTTATTATTTCGATTAAATTTTGATCACTAATAAAAATTATAGTCGAATAATTAAATTTCTTATCTTTTTTTGAATCATCAAATGAACCAAAAATTTTAACTCCTTTTTTATCACTTTGAGTTATAAATTCTTCTTCTTTGGTTAAAACATTAATGTATCCTTTATCTTTAAAATTTTCTAACATGTCACCAACTACATCCTGATTTTCTGTGTAAGAATTTACATTAATTTGAACTTGATAATCACTTTCTAAAAGTTCATAATAGTTTTTGTTATTTATACTGTCACTAACCCTTAGCAATGCATCTGGAGATTCAAGCTTCAAATTAAATTGAGTGTAATTACTATTAATCCAATCACTTTTTAAAGTTTTTTTATTGGAATCAAAAACTAATATATTTTTAAAACTTTCAGGAAAAATGATATATGATGAAATAGAAAAAGAAAATAACACAAGAAATGATGAGATAATAATAAAATTATTTTTTCTTCTTTTTTTAATTGTTTCTATTTCCTTTTCTTTCTTTTTTCTTTCTTCCAACTCCTTTTCAATATCATTTGGAATAGCATTTTTTGTGTTTACCAAAACAGATTGTAATAGCTTTTTATCATCAATCACTACCTTTTTATCTGGTGTATATTTAGCAAACTTTACTAAGTCTGCATTTTCTAGAACTTTCCTAAAATCATCAATAGTCTCTTTAGATAATTTTAATTTCTTTGATTTTTTTAATAAAATTATTTTTTCAATAAGTTCATTTGAAGTACTCTCAAAAGCGCTAATCTCAACATCCTTTTCAAAATAATTTTTAATAATATCTGTCATCTGAGTATAGTATATTTTATACTCTATTTGAGAATTAATTTTTTTCTCATCAAGCTCATTTAAAGAATTAATTGCAATTTCGAAAGGAGAGTTATATTCATCTATAATCACTTCTGAAAGAATTAATTTTTTATACAAAAAATAAATAATAATTGAAGCTACAATAAGAATAAGTAAAGAAGAAAAAATTATAAAAGGAGAATTCTTTGATTCTTTAGTTTGATTAATTTCTTTAATATCAAAGAATTTTTTTGAGACAGTGTCAACTTCAACAGTTAATACTTCAATTAATAACGAATCTGAATACAACTTCTTATTACCAAAAATTATCTCTTGAGGCTTAATCACAAAATTACCTTCATCAAAATTTGTTAATCGAAATCTTTTAGTAATCGATTTTTTTCTTTGAAAATCTATTGTATCAAGTGGAAATTCTTCAGCAATTACAAAAGGGCTAAATTGATATTTTTCAGGAAAAAAAACATCTCCAATATCATTTGATTCAATTTTAATCTCGTAAGAAATTTGTTCACCAACTTTTATAGTAGTTGTATCTATTTTAGTACTGATAATTGGGTCATTACTTTGGGAAAAAATTGATCCAAAAGAAAAAAACAGCAAAAGGAAAAAAAAATTATAAAACTTATCCACGATTTTTAAAATACCCTAATAAAAGTTTAACATAATCTCGATCTGTTCTACAATTAATTGTTCCAGATCCGTTTTTTTTGAAAATAGTTTCAAAATTCCCTTTACTTTCAAGAGATTTAATTTTAAAAGAATCTCTCACAAATTTTGAGGACGTATCAACAAACCTAGTTTCATTGGTCTCTTGATCTACCATAGGAATAAAACCCAGGTTTGGAATTTCTTCCTCGAACTTATCGAATATTCTTATACCAGTTATATCATGCTTTTTACTTGCTACTGAAAGAGATTTATTATAATCTTGAGAAACAAAATCTGATAATATAAAGGCAATAGATTTTTTAGATATTACGTTTGAAAAAAACTCCAAAGCAACTGAAAGATTAGTTTTTTTACTCTTTGGTTTAAATTCAATTAACTCTCTAATAATCCTAAGTATATGTGTTTTTCCTTTACTTGGTGGAATATATAGTTCGACCTGATCTGTAAACAGTATCAACCCAACTTTATCATTGTTTTGAATAGCTGAAAAAGCAAGAGTAGCTGAAATTTCAGTCACAATATTTTTTTTCAATTCACTTTCAGTACCGAAAAATTTTGATCCACTAATGTCAACCATTAACATTAATGTTAATTCTCTCTCTTCTTCAAAAACCTTTACAAAAGGTTGATTATATCTAGCTGTAACATTCCAATCTATGGTTCTCACATCATCTCCAAATTCATAGCCTCTTACTTCACTGAATGTCATACCTCTTCCCTTAAAAGCACTGTGATATTCACCTCCAAAAATATTATTTGAAAGTCTTTTGGTTTTAATCTCAACCTTTCTAACCTTTTTTAATAGTTCTTTTGTATCCAAAATAATACTACTATGGTACTTCTATAGAATTAACAATTTTTGAAATCACATCCTGAGTCGTTACGTTTTCAGCTTCAGCTTCATAAGTAAGACCTATCCTATGTCTCAAAACATCATATATTACTTCGCGAATATCTTCAGGGATTACATATCCTCTTCTATTTATGAAAGCATTACATTTAGCTGCTTTAGCAAGATTGATACTTCCTCTTGGTGATGAACCAAAACCAATCAAAGGTTTTAGCTCCTGCAGATTATTTTTCTCAGGAAATCTTGTTGCAAAAATTAATTTTAAAATATACTTTTCTATTTTATCATCCATGTAAACATCTTTAACAGCATCTTGTGCTTTTAAGATATCTTTTGTAGAAATAACAGGCTTTATTTTTTCAAATGATTCATTGATATTAGATCTAATTATTTGTTGCTCATCTTCAAATTCAGGGTATGTGATTACACATTTAAGCATAAATCTATCCATTTGCGCTTCAGGTAAGGGATATGTTCCCTCCTGCTCAATTGGGTTTTGTGTAGCCATTACCAAAAAAGGTAATTGTAATTTAAAAGTATTATCACCAATGGTAACTTGTTTTTCCTGCATTGACTCCAACAAAGCAGATTGAACTTTAGCTGGAGCTCTGTTAATCTCATCAGCTAAAACAAAATTTGCGAAAATTGGACCTTTTTTTATTGAAAAGTCATTTTCCTTCATGTTATAAATCATTGTTCCAACAACATCAGCAGGTAAAAGGTCTGGGGTAAACTGAATTCTACTGAAAGATCCTTTAACTGCTTGGCTTAAACTGTTTATTGCAAGAGTTTTTGCAAGACCAGGAACACCTTCAAGTAAAATATGTCCTTTCCCAAGAAGTCCAATAAGTAGTCGTTGAATCATATATTTTTGACCAACAATTACTTTGTTTACTTCAAGCATTAGCATATCAATAAATGCACTTTCTTTCTGAATTTTCTCATTTAGAGCTTTAATATCAACATTCTTATTTTCCATCATTATATAATTAGGGGTAGCAATACTATTAAAAATAATAATTAAATACTGTTAAATATAGGTTAAATCAATAGTGATTTAAGAATATATTCCTCTAGAAATAACAAACTTTTTGATGTTTTCACTAATTAGTGATTCGTAATCTTCATTATGTCTAATTTTTTCTCTTATTGATGAAGAAGAAATATTCATCATAGGGGCATCACTAAGAACAACATTTGGGTGATTAATCAAATCTGCCTTTTTTGAATGGTTTAACAATCTAGGATAAACATAAATTTTATGATTTAAAATATTCAAATAATTCTTCCAATTATGTAAAGTAAATAGATTGTCTTCTCCCATAATTATAGAAAATTCAAAACCTTTAAATTCCTTTTTAATTTCGTCTAATGTATCAGCAGTATAATTTGGTTTTGGGAGACCAAATTCAATATCACAACATTTAAATTTAGTATTCAGTTGACAAAACCCTTGAATCATCTCAAGTCTAATATTTTCATCACTAGTACCCTTTTCAATTTTATCAGGGTTCATTGGTGTTACAACAAACCAAACTTCATCAAAAAAATTCTTGAGAAAAAAATCTGCAATAGCCTCATGGCCTTTATGTATTGGATCAAAAGTTCCAAAAAATAAACCTACACTTTTCATTTATTTAAAAACCCTTTAACAACACTTAAAATTTCATCTTTTGATTTATTTAAATCATTATTGATAATAATCTGATCAAATTTATCTTTCATTTCCATTTCTTTTTCTGCTTTATCTAGTCTCTCTTTTAAATCCTCTTCTGAATTATTTTTTCTTCGTCTCAATCTGTTTTCAAGCTCATCAATACTAGGTGGATTAATAAATACTGTTAAAGAATTTGAAGAAAAATATTGTTTTAGACTTAAAGCCCCAACGACATCTACATCAAAAATTATATTGTGATTAGTTATTAAAGATTCTATTTCAGATTTTAATGTTCCATAAAATATGTTATCGTAAACTTCTTCATACTCAACAAACTCATTATTATGAATTCTATTTTTAAATTCATCAATAGACAAAAAATTATAATCTAATCCATCAGTTTCTCCATCTCTCTTTTTTCTTGTAGTTGCTGAGACTGAAAATTTTAAGTCTAATTCTTTAATTGAAAGTAGATGTTTTGCAAGAGTTGTTTTTCCACTTCCTGATGGTGCACATAATATTATTACTTTACCAGCCATTAAAGAATATTTAAAGTTTGCTCTCTTATTTTTTCAAGAGATGATTTCATTTCAACTACACTATTCTGAATTTTGGAGTTACTTGACTTAGATCCTATAGTATTTATTTCTCTTCCAATTTCTTGGCAAATAAAGCCTAACTTTTTTCCTTTTTCTATTAAGTCGTTGTCTAATATTTCAATAAAAAAATCCATATGACTTTTTAGCCTGACTAATTCTTCATTGATATCCATTTTTTCTAAATAATAAAAAACCTCCTGCTCAAATCTGCCATTATCAAAATTAACTTCCAAATTTTGAGATTTTATCTCTAATTCTTCTTTTATATTTTTTTTATGTAAATCACTTATTTTATCAATTGTTTCAGAATATTCTTTAATTACATTTAAGTTTTCTCTTAAATCTTTTAAAGTATTTTTTCCTTCATTTTTTCTAAAGTCGATAACATTTTCAATAACAGAATTCAAACAATCAATTATTTTTTTTATTTGAACTTCTGAGAAAGAGAGTTCTCCCTTTGAAATAGAATTTGGTAGAGATAATAATGATTTTAAAATATGAGAATCATCAAAGTCCGATATTTCTTTTAACTCATTAATATAGTTTTTAATTACACTTTTATTGAAAGAAACCGAATCATTTGAAGATCCCATAAATTTTATTCTAAGATCTACTTTTCCTCTCTTTAACTTTTCTTTTAGAACATTATTTATGATTAATTCTTGACTTGATAATGTGGATGGTATTGATATTTTTGAATCAAAATATCTACTGTTTAAAGTTTTTATCTCAACATAAATCTCTAATTCATCAATTTGTAAAGAGTTTGACCCATAGCCGGTCATTGATTGAAGCATGTACAAATTTATGAAAGAATTTTAAGGATTTAGAAAACTCTTATAACTTTCTAACCCAAATATTTCTAAAGGAATTTTGAGTACAGCAATGGTTCTGAAGAGAAATCGGGCCATCGCCATGAGCAATATTTTTTGGGGGACCTACATTTTCGGTAGTTCCTAAGATTTCCACATGATTCTGAATGAGAATTCCATTATGAAAAACTGTAAAATATCCCGATTTAATTTTATTGCCATCAGAATCAAATTCTGGAGCTTCAAAAATGATATCATAAGATTGCCATTCACCAGGTTTTCTTGATGCATTAACTAGTGGAATGTATTGTTTATAAACAGATCCTGCCTGTCCATTTACATAAGTAGGATTATCATAACTATCCAAAATTTGAATTTCATATCTACCTTGTAAAAAAACTCCACTATTAGATCTACTTTGATTTTTATGTGAAGTATCTTCACTGGTCTTCCATTCTAAATGTAATTGAACAGAACCAAAATTTTCTAATGTTTCAATACCACCAGAACCATCGAAGACTACAGTTACTGAACCATCATCATTAATTTCCCAGCCACTTTCTTTGTCAGACCATTTTGCTTTCCATTTTGACAAGTCGGTACCATCAAATAACACTATTGCATCATCTGGTGGTGCTGAGTCTGATTTGGAATAAACTTTTTTAGGAACAGGTTCCCAAATTTCTGTATCCTTTGAAGATTGACTATTACATGCTAGAAAAAAAATTGTAAAAATTATTGTTAGATAGAATTTCATAAACCTAGTATTTTTTTGATTTGTTCTTTATCTATCTCTGCCCCAGCAAAATCATCGAATGATTTTTCAGTTACTTCAATTATATGATCAGAAATAAATTTTGAACCCTCTTTTGCACCTTGTTCAGGACTCTTAATACAGCATTCCCATTCTAAAACAGCCCATCCATCAAAACCATATTGGCTTAATTTTGAAAAAATTGATTTAAAATCAACTTGTCCATCACCAGGAGATCTAAACCTGCCTGGTCTATCCTTCCAATCCAAATATCCACCATAAACACCGGCTTTACCTGTAGGATTAAATTCTGCATCCTTAACGTGAAACATTTTAATATGATCTTTATAGAAGTCTATAAATTGTAAATAATCTAATTGTTGTAAAACAAAATGGCTAGGGTCATAAAGTATTTTTGCTCTACTGTGATTGTTAGTTGCTTCAAGAAATCTTTCAAACGTTACCCCATCATGAAGATCTTCACCTGGGTGAATTTCATAACAAATATCAACTCCCTTTGAATCAGCGTGGTCTAATATAGGCTTCCATCTTTTTGCTAATTCCTTAAATCCTTCTTCAACTAAACCAGCAGGTCTTTGTGGCCATGGATAAAAAGTATGAAATAATAATGCTCCGGAAAATGAAGCCATTGGCTCAATTCCTAAATGATTACTAGCATTAATTGCATTCATCATTTGATCTACTGCCCATTTTGTCCTTTCTTTTACATTACCATGAAGATTTTCAGGTGCAAACACATCAAACATCAAATCATATGCAGGATGGCTGGCAACTAATTGACCTTGTAAATGAGTAGAAAGCTCACTAATCTCTAATCCTTCATCTTTTAAAACACCCTTAATTTCATCACAATAATCCTTACTGGATCCTGCCTTATCTAAGTCAAAAATTCTTTTATCCCAAGTTGGAATTTGAACTGCTTTATAACCAAGGTTTTTAGCCCACTTAGCAATATCTTTTAAATTATTGAATGGTTTTTCATCTCCACAGAATTGAGCTAGAAAAATTGCAGGACCTTTAATTGTTTTCATAATATCAAATTAATTTTTCAAGTAATTTTTTAGTAGCAATAATTCCTTCATCTTCAGACATTCTATTTCCTTCATATTCAATTCCTACATACCCTTCATAGCCAGCTTTTTTTACAATATCCATCATTCTCTTATAATCAATTGTTGTTTCATTACCAGAGCTATCAAAATCATAAGATTTAGCACTAACGGCGTGAGCGTATGGCATTAATTCCTCAACACCTAAGTACTTGTCATACCATTGAGCACAGTTTCCTCTAGGACTTCCGCTCATACAGAAATTACCAAAATCAGGGAGAGTTCCACAATTTTTCAATTTAACCTTGGACATTACGTTTGACAAATATTTTCCATTTGAAGAAAATCCACCATGATTCTCTACAACAACATTTATATCTTTATTATGTTCATTTAAAACAGTTAATGATTTTACCGAATTCTCAGTCCATTTTTCAAGATCATCTTCTCCATTTAAATTAACTCTCATAGTTTTACAACCAATTCTAGCTGCAAAATCAATCCATCTTTTATGATTGTTTATCGCTTCAGACATTTTTGATTTGTTACTTGTTGCTAAATGCCCTTGAGAATCAATCATTATTAAAACATTATCAATACCATAATCATCAGATCTTTTTATTAATTCTTTAGCCAAAGTATCCATAGACATTCTTTTCAGAGTATCAGTATGGTTGGTATATAAACCAGAAACGAATTCAATGCCATCAATATCAAATGATCTTGCTTTTTTAGCAAAATCAAGAGGTGACAATTTTCCAGATCTAATGGCTTTATTTAATGACCATTGAGCTAAAGAAATTTTAAATTTACTTGAGTTTAATTTCATAAAATTAGTGTTTGGGAAAACGGATGATGCTATGCCAGCTGTTGCAACAGCTGAAAGGAAATTTCGTCTTTTCATATCATTGTTGTTTAATTATTAAATATAAATTTAATTTTGAAGCTTTAAAAACCATTAATGTATAATAAATTAAAACAATGAGTTTTATTTTGTTTTAATGAATTGTAACTTTACAACTTAAACACTTTGAAATGAAAAAAATAATAACTTTTTTATCCATAATCATTTTTCTTGCTGGATGTAAAGATGAGCCCAAAAAAGAAACCTTTTCTTACAAAAGAGTTCAAGAAAATACTGAAGAAACAAAAACTCAAAAATCAACAAATAAAGTAACTATAAACTCGTCTGATCAAATGTTATTTGATAGATCTGTGATAAAAGTAAAAGCTGGAGAGCCAGTTAATCTTACATTATATCACACAGGTAAAATTTCAAAAGAATTTATGGGTCATAACTTTGTTTTATTAAAAGAAGGTACTGATGTTGATGATTTTGCGCAAAGAGCAATGGTAGCAAAAGATACTGATTACATTCCTGAGGGTGATGAAACATATGCCTACACTAAAATGATTGGTGGGGGCGAAAGTGATTCTATAACTTTTGATAGTCCAGAGCCTGGAACATATGTGTTTTTATGTACTTTTCCAGGTCATTACCAAATAATGAGAGGTGACTTTATTGTTGAATAATGAAGTTTAATACTAAAACAATACACGGAGGTCAAATTAAAGAAAAGGGTTATGGAGCTGTTATGCCTCCTATTTATCAAACTTCCACTTATTCTCAAACAAAACCTGGTGAACATAAAGGATATGAATACAGTCGAACTCATAATCCAACGAGGACTGCACTCGAAAATTCATTAGCAAGTATAGAGAATGGAAAACATGGTTTAGCTTTCAGTTCAGGTTTATCTGCAATAGATGCAGTTTTAAAACTTTTTGAACCTGGTGATGAAATTATTTCAACCAATGACTTGTATGGAGGTTCCTACAGGCTGTTTGATAAAGTTTTTAAAAAATTTGGCTTAAAATTTATCTTTTCTGATTTACAGGATATCGAAGAAGTTTCGGGTTTAATTACAAATAAAACAAAAATGATTTGGGTTGAAACTCCAACCAATCCAATGATGAATTTAATTGATGTTCAATCTCTATCTGAGATATGTAGAAAAAATAAAGTTCTTTTGGCAGTAGATAATACTTTTGCAACCCCTTATTTACAAAAACCTCTTAATCTTGGTGCTGACATTGTAATGCATTCTGCTACAAAGTATTTAGCGGGTCATAGTGATGTTATTTTAGGAGCATTAATTGTAAAAGATGACCAACTTGCTGAAAAATTATACTTTTTACAAAATGCATCGGGAGCAATATGTGGGCCTATGGACTCTTTTTTGACATTAAGAGGAATAAAAACACTTCATGTGAGAATGGAGAGACATTGTTTCAATGCAGAAAAAATCGTTAATTTTTTAGCAAATCATGAAAGAGTTGATAAACTTTATTGGCCAGGAATTCCAACACATCCTAACCACAAATTAGCTAAATCACAAATGTCAGGATTTGGAGGTATGGTTTCTTTTACTACTAAAGATGGTGATTTCAAATCAGTGCAAGAAATAACAAGTAAGTTTAAAGTTTTTACTCTTGCTGAATCATTAGGTGGAGTTGAAAGTTTAGCAAATCATCCAGCTTCAATGACACATGCTTCAAT
>JAYNRW010000017.1:0-18159 GCA_038114965.1 Flavobacteriaceae bacterium
GATGCTGGAGAAATTTGGCATCTTTTTGACACTAGATATGAGATTCCTATTACTAAAATTGATATTAAAAATTTAAATAGAGTTAATTTATCTCAATATACCCATGTAATATTACCCAGTTACTCCGGCACTGATTTAAGCACAACAAAAATTCAAGATTTTTTAAAGTCAGGAGGAAACCTGATTGCATACAGAAGTTCTATTAATTGGCTTGAAAGAAATAAGTTCATAAATGTTGATTTTATTAAAAATGATATTAGCGCAAAAGATGTTTCATTTGAGGATAGATCTAAATTTAGTGGAGCTCAAGTTGTTGGAGGTGCAATTTTCGAAACAAAAATTGATAAAAGCCATCCAATTAATTTTGGTTTTCATAATGATGTATTACCAACATTCAGAAACAATACCATATTTATGAAACCAGACAAAAACAGTTATAATAATCCTATTAAATACACTGAAAACCCTCTTTTAAGTGGATATATTTCAAATGATAATTTAGAAATACTCAAACAAAGTGTACCATTTAAAATAAAGAGATTTACATCAGGTAAAATTTTCTTGTTTACCGATAATACTAATTTTAGAGCTTTTTGGTATGGAACAAATAGATTATTAATGAATGCTATTTACATGTCTAATAAAATGTGAATATAAATCTATCTTCATATTTTAAGGAGTTTTCATATAATTTAAAACTTTCATATCCAGTTATGATTGGACTGATAGGACATACATTAGTTCAATTTGTGGATAATGCTATGGTTGGTAAATTAGGAACCTCTGAGCTTGCAGCAATTTCTTTAGGAAATAGTTTTGTTTTTTTAGCAATGTCTTTCGGCATTGGTTTTTCTACTGCAATTACACCCCTGATTTCTGAAAGCGATGCTAAAAAGGATTATAAAAAAACAAAAGATGTTTTGTTAAATGGCATAATCATTTGTACAATTCTAGGAATAATTTTATCCATTTCCGTTCTGATATTAAAACCTATCATATTTCATATGGGTCAACCTGAAGATGTTGTAAATCTTGCTTTTCCATATGTCACCTGGGTTGCAATTTCATTAGTTCCACTTGTAATTTTTCAATCATTTAAGCAATTCTCAGATGGATTATCTCTTACTAAAATTTCAATGATTTCGACTATTATTGCCAATATTATAAATGTAATTATCAATTATATTTTAATCTACGGAAAACTTGGCTTTCCAAGACTTGAATTGGTTGGTGCAGGCATAGGGACTTTGATTTCTAGAATAAGTATGGTAATTATTATAGTATTAATTATAAAAAATAATAAAAAAACAAAGCATTTTATCAAGTCTATTTTCAGTTTAAATTTTTCCAAATCAATATCAAAAAAAATTTTAAACTTAGGTTATCCATCAGCACTTCAAATGATGTTTGAAGTTGGTTTTTTTATTGCCGGGGTTTGGGTGTGTGGATTAATTGGAACGAACTACCAAGCAGCAAATCAAATAGCTCTTAATTTATCTACAATGACATTTATGGTGGCTTTAGGTCTTAGTGTTGCTGCAACAATAAGAGTTGGAAATCAAAAAGGATTTGAAGACTATTTAAATCTTAAAAGAGTAGCGATATCATTTTTTATATTAATAGTAATAATTGAAATAGCATTTGCTATTATTTTCATTTTAGGATCTGAATTTTTCCCATGGTTATATTTAAGTAATGACAACTCAGCAGATGTAATTGAAACAGTTAAAATTGCTTCAAAACTATTAATTGTTGTTGCAATATTTCAAGTTTTTGACGGAATACAAGTTGTTGCTCAAGGGTGTTTAAGGGGAATTCAAGATGTAAAAATACCTTCAATAATATGTTTTTTCTCTTACATAATTTTTGGATTGCCAGTTATGGTATATTTAGGTTTGTATACAGAACTCAAGGCAATGGGTGTATGGATTGGCTTTTTATTTGGACTCGCAGCTTCATCATTTTTTTTGAGCTCAAGGTTTTTTATGATGTGTAATAGAATAATTCTTAATAATGGAAAATAAAAACTTAATTAGTAAAAATCCAGCATTAATTTTAGTGGATGTTCAAAAAGCGTTTTTAGAAAAAGACTATCCAGGAATAAATAGAAATAATCATGATGCAGAATTTATATGTGGAAATATATTAAGCAAATGGAGAGAACTAAAATTACCTATAGTTCATGTTAGGCACAGCTCTACTAGTCCAGATTCAAAACTCCATAAATCTAAGCCTGGATTTGAATTTAATAATTATGTAAAGCCCTTAGACAATGAAGTTGTTTTAACCAAAAAAGTTAATAGTGCATTTATAGGAACTAAACTAGAAAATATATTATTTAATATGAATATTAAAACACTAGTATTTGTTGGAATGACCACAAATCATTGTATTTCATCAACCGTAAGAATGTCAGGTAACTTAGGATTTGAAACCTATCTAATTTCTGACTCAACTGCATGTTATGACACAATGGGTATGGATGGAAAAATGATAGATTGTAATATAATTTATGAAAGCTCTTTAGCTAATCTTAGTACAGAATTTGCAACAATAATCAATTCAAATAAGTTGTTTAGTTTATTAAAATAGTGACCAAGGAAGGATTCGAACCCTCAACCGTCAGAGCCGAAATCTGATGTTCTATCCAGTTGAACTACTTGGCCAATTCAAGACAATTTTTTTCTGACAATTTCTGAAATTGTTTTTCCGTCAGATTTTCCTGAAAGTTCTTTAGAAGCTAATCCCATTACCTTACCCATGTCCTTCATAGTTGTAGCGCCCAATTTATTAATAATCTGATCAACTACCAGACTTACCTCATCGTGACTCATTTGTTTAGGTAAAAAAGATTCAATAATTGAAGCTTGATTTAACTCTACTTCACTCAATTCTAGCCTATTTTGATTTTTATAAATATCTGCGCTTTCCTTTCTCTGTTTAACTAATTTTTGTAAAATTTTAATCTCATCATCTGAGGATAAATCATTTGAAGATCCAGATTGAGTTTTAAATAACAAAATAGCTGATTTAACTGCTCTTAGAGATTCTAAAGAAAGAGAATCTTTTGATTTCATTGCTGATTTTATACTATTATCTATTTTTTCTAGTAAGCTCATGACTTAGTCAACATTATCGTGTAAAAAGGAGTTTTTTGATTTTAATTCTATATTTCCATTATCATCTTCTTCAACTTTTGTCATCGAAATTTCAGTACTTAAATCATTTTCTAAATCAATACCAGCTCTTTTGTAAGCAGGTTCTTTTTCCATATCCTCAACCCTTCTTGACTTTGCAAATTTATAATTAAATTCTTTTAGTTTTATTTTTCTTTCTTCGGTTCTTTTAGCTAATGCTTTTGCAATCGGATTATCAAACGGGTTAAAATCTTCAACAGATTTTTTATTTTCAGAGTTTGTATTTATTTCATCTGTGACTTTTACAGACTCTGAATCACCAACCATTGTGTATGGAATAATCTGAACTGGATCAATAACTTCAATATCATTAATATCTTCCTCTAAAACATGAATGACTTTATCAGAATTTAAATTTTTATCTTCAGATTTTACTATTTCAGCATCATTAACATAGATATCTCTAAAATCTAATTCGATTCTTTCATCAATAATTTCTGATTTGTTAAAGGTTACAGTTTCAAATTCAACATCAATATCTCTAATATCTTCAATTTCAACAATTTCTGTTTTACTATTAATATCTTCTAAACTGTCAGAATCAAAATCAATGTTTTTAAAATCAATTGAATCGGATGCATAATCGTATTGAAGAGGAGGATCTGATTTTTTATCTTCAAATTTTTCAACTACTTCACTTTCTTCATCCAAATAATGAATTTTCTTTTTAGGATCAACATGTATAATTTCATCTTGTAAACTAATATCAAAACCAGTTGCAATAACAGTTACCGATATTTCATCAACAAGGTTTGAATCCTCTCCAATTCCCATAATAATATTAACGTTATTGCCAGCTCTTTCCTGAATATAATCATTGATAATACCTATTTCATCAATAGTTACTTCACTAGAACCAGAAAGAATTAATAGCAATACGTTTTGTGCTCCGTGAATTCTATTATCATTCAGTAATGGTGAATCTAAAGCATTAGTTACGGCTTTGATAGCCCTTTTATCACCTGAGGAACCAGCAGAACCCATTATAGCACTTCCACTTTTAGATAAAACAGCTTTAGCGTCTTTTAAATCAATATTTTGAGTATAATGATGAGTAATAACTTCTGCAATTCCTTTAGCCGCAGTTGCAAGCACTTCATCTGCCTTAGAAAAACCTTCCTTTACACCTAAATTACCATATATATCTCTTAATTTGTTATTGTTAACAACTATAATTGAATCGCAGTTATTTTTAAGTTTCTCTAAACCTTTATTTGCTTGATTTTGTCTTATTTTTCCTTCAAAAACAAACGGCATTGTTACAATTCCAACAGTCAAAATATCCATCTCCATTGCTAATTTTGAAATTATTGGTGCAGCACCAGTTCCAGTACCACCCCCCATTCCAGCTGTAATAAAAACCATTTTTGTATTTTTTTCAAGCATTTCTCTCAGTTCACTAAGATTTTCAATTGCTGCTTGTTCACCAACGGTTGGATCAGCACCTGCACCCATTCCCTCTGTTAAGTTAACTCCTAGCTGAACTTTATTTGGAACTGAACTATTTTCTAATGCTTGAGCATCAGTATTACATACAACGTAATCAACTCCTTTAATACCTTTTGAAAACATATAGTTGATAGCATTGCTTCCTCCACCTCCAACTCCAATTACTTTAATGACATTACTTTGATTTTTTGGTAAATCAAAGGATAAATTGTTATAATCTTGATTTGTGTTCATAGCTGTTATTTTATTCTGCGTTCTCTAAAAAATTTTTTATTTTATCTGTAAATTTTTCAAAAACTGTTTTTGAAAAATCTGTATTTTCATTATTTGTAACTGATTCCTCATCTGAACTTTCATTCTGATTTTCATCATCATCTTTTTTATCAATTTTTTTTCTGTTCATTGAATTCATAACAAGACCTACTGCAGTTGCAAAAGTTGGATTTGATATTTCAATAGAATTATTACCAGCCAAATGTTCATTGGGCTGTCCAATTCTCGTATCCATTCCTGTTACATATTCAACAGTTTGCTTGAGATGATTTAATTGACTGCCACCGCCTGTTAAAACAATTCCAGCAATCAATTTTTTCTTTTGTTCATCATGTCCATAATTCTTGATTTCAATAAATACTTGTTCTATTATTTCTACAATTCTTGCGTTAATAATTTTGGAAAGATTTTTAAGTGTAATTTCTTTGGGATCACGTCCTCTCAGTCCTGGAATTGAAACAATTTCATTTTCTTTATTTTCACCAGGCCAAGCAGATCCAAATTTTATTTTTAACAGCTCCGCCTGTTTCTCAATTATAGAACAACCTTCTTTAATATCATCAGTTATAATATTTCCACCAAAAGGAATTACCGCCGTATGTCTTATTATACCATCTTTGAAGATTGCTAAGTCAGTAGTGCCACCACCAATATCAATTAGAGCAACACCAGCTTCTTTCTCTTCTCTACTTAATACAGCGTCTGCTGAAGCTAATGGTTCTAAAGTTATTCCCTCAAAATCAATTCCAGCGCTCTTTACACATCTTGCAATATTTTTAATAGAACTAACTTGACCAACTACAACATGAAAATTTGCCTCGACTCTGGATCCAAACATTCCAATTGGCTCTTTTATTTCACCTTGACCATCAACTTTATAATCCTGAGGCAAAACATGAATAATTTCTTCACCAGGTAGCATAACTAACTTATAAACCTGGTTTATCAACCTGTCAATATCTTCTTTATCAATGACTTGATCAGAGTTTTCACGAGTTACGTAATCACTATGTTGTAAGCTTCTGATATGTTGACCGGCAATACCAACAACTACTTTATCTATTTTATGACTTGAATTTAATTCAGCCTCTTCTACTGCTGACTGAATTGATTGAATTGTTTGAGTTATATTGTTAACGACTCCACGATGAACACCTAAACTTTTTGATTTACCAATTCCAACAATTTTTAATTTATCATACTCATTAACAACACCTATCATAGCTACAATTTTTGTAGTTCCAATATCTAATCCGATGTATAATTCATTATTTTCCATATTATTTTTTTTGTGCTATTACTTGATTATTGAAGTTTAAATCGAGTTTATTAAAATTTTTAAGTAAATCTGTATTGACTTTTGCTGCATAAAAACCTTTATATTTTTTTAGTTTGTTTTCATAATTATTAAGATTTCCAAGTTTTACTTGATATTTATAATCATTAACAGAAAAGTAAAAACTAGTGCTATCTGCATAAATATATTTTATATGCTCAATAAAGAAATTAT
This sequence comes from Flavobacteriaceae bacterium, assembly GCA_038114965.1. GTDB lineage: Bacteria > Bacteroidota > Bacteroidia > Flavobacteriales > Flavobacteriaceae > Eutrophosalina. Next base: position 6,430 of record JAYNRW010000017.1, read on the forward strand.
CATTATTAATGTACTTAGCTAAAGAAGCTAAATCACAAAAAACTATTGAATCAATTTTTCCAAAAAAACTCTTAATATTAAGTTTTTTGTTCTCTATTCTTGGTATTCTTTCTCCCTTTTCAGATAAATAAAAATCATAATCTTTTAGGTCAATTATAGGTTTCTTTTCTACAATTTCTAATGAAAAATTTGATTGAATATCAATAGATGATGATACTTTATCTATGTAAGGTATTTCTAATACTTTTGACTCAATTTTGTTTAAATCAATAGATTTTACAAATGTTGAATCAGATAGCAGTTTTGCAGAAATAAGAATATTGAATATAGAATCATTTGAAATAAAATTATTCGAATGAGAGGAGATATTTGAAGAAGTAATTGAGGAAATATTAAATCCATTAATATGGTTTGTATAAACTACAGCTAAAATTTTTAATGAAATAAAAATTGTAAATATTATATGTATAAACTTAATTTTCAAGTACTAATTTTTTTTTCAAAGACTGACATATTTTTCCAATACTTCCAGCTCCCATTGTTATTATAATTTCAGAATTATCTTTTTTAATTATATCTAATAATTCGTTTTCGTTTGCTAATGATTTATTCTCATTTTTTATTTTATCTAGTAAAAGTCTTGATGTTATGCCTTTAATAGGTTTTTCCCTAGCTGGGTATATATCTAACAAAACCACTCTATCAAACTTTTCTAAACTTTGAGCAAACTCATCAATAAAATCTCTTGTTCTAGTAAATAAATGAGGTTGGAATATCACAAATTTCTTAAGAGAAGGATAAACATCATCTAAGCAGTTAAAAACAGATTGAATCTCTTTTGGGTGATGAGCATAATCGTCAATTAATATTTTTGGCTTGGTAAGCTCAAAAGAGAGTCTTCTTTTTACTCCTTTAAAGGTCTTTAGACTTTTCTTAATTAAATCAAATGAAATATTCATTTTCAAAGAAATAATTATAGCAGCAAGAGCATTAATACAATTATATTTTCCTAACATATTAAAATGTATATTATTGTACTTAATATCATTTGTATCTATATCAAAGATTGACTGACCAGCTTCAGTTCTCAAGTTTTTAATAACAAAATTTGAATCATCCTTAAATCCATAATTAATTGATTCAAAGTCTAATTCATCATTAGAAATTAATATGCCTTCATCACGCAGATTTTTAGAAAATTGAACAAATGATGTTTTTAAATCATTATAATCGTCATAAATATCAAAGTGATCACCATCAATATTATTAATACAAATAATATTAGGTTTTAATTTTAAAAATGTTCTATCATATTCATCAGCTTCAACAATAAAAATTTCATCTCCAAGACATTTGAGATTTGAGTTATTTTCATTTGAAATTCCACCTATGAAAGCAGTGTAATTTAGATTGGAAATGCTTAATATGTGAGATAAAATAGCAGTTATAGTTGTTTTACCATGTGTACCAGCAATCGCAATAGAAAAATTATTATTTACTATAGATGCTAGTAAGTCTGATCTTTTAATAATTGTAAAATGTAAATCTTTAAAAAATTTAAAAAGTAGATTATCATTTGAAATTGCAGGAGTGTAAATTACTAATGTTTTTGTTGGGTCTTTAAAACTTTTATCAATATTATTTATATCAAAATCATATAAAATATCAATACCTATTTTTTCTAAATTACAAGTCAATTCTGTTTTTTCTCTATCATATCCAGCAATATTTTTATTCTTGATAGCTAAATACTTAGCTAAGGATGACATTCCAATTCCTCCTACACCTATGAAAAAATAATATTTGTAATCTTGGTATTTCATTTAATATATTTTTCAATTTCATCAACTATTAACTTTGTGGACTTTAAAGTTGAAAGTGATTTTAGATTATTAGCTAATTGATTTCTGTATTTATCACTAATAAAAATTTTATTTATTATGTTCTTTAGTTTATAATGAATTTCATCCTCATGAATTAATTCTGCAGCTTCCAAATCATATAAATATTTTGCATTTTTTGTTTGATGATCTTCAGCAACATTTGGTGATGGAATAAAAATAACAGGTTTGCCTACAAAGGATAATTCAGAAATAATAATGGCACCTGCTCTTGAAACAATTAAATCTGAGCAAGATATTACCGTTGGCATTTGATCAATAAAAGGTAAAATAATTACGTTTTTAGAGTTATTATTTTTTATTTTATTTTTATACCTGTCTCCACATTGAAGTATTACATTATAATTACTTTTTTCAAAATAATCAATGTTATCCATGACAAAATCATTCATAACTTCAGACCCCAAACTTCCACCAAGAAATAAAATTGTTTTATTGTTTTTATTAATATCATATGCTTTTATAAATTTTTTTATTTTAATATTATCAGCTTTAACAAATCTATTTCTAACAGGATTCCCATAATTCAAAATTTTTTCTTTTGGAAAGAATTTTTCCATTCTATCATAGGATACAAAAATTTTATCAGCATATTTCGATAATATTTTATTAGTGATGCCTGGATAAGAATTTTGCTCTTGAATAAAAATTGGAATTCTAAAAAGATTAGCAATAAATAAAGTTGGTCCGCTTGCAAATCCACCTGTTCCAATAACTACATTTGGTTTAAATGCATGTAAGATTTTAATTGATTGTACTAGACTAACAATAACTTTTAATGGAAATAATAAATTTGAAAAAAAGTTTTTTCTATTAAAACCAGATATCCATAATCCCCTTATTTTATATCCGTTTTCCGGAATCTTTTTCATTTCCATTCTAGAACTTGAACCTGTAAATAATATCTTGGAATTTGAAAATCTTTCTTTAATTTCATCAGCTATTGCTATGGCAGGGTATATATGTCCTCCAGTTCCTCCGCCAGATATTAAAAACTTTTTATCCATTTTTTTTCTCATCGATTGTATTTAATTCCAAATCACTATTTATTTTTTTTGCACTTACACTTAATAATATTCCAAATGCTAAAAATGTTGTCCATATTGATGTACCTCCCATACTAATTAATGGTAAAGGTTGGCCAGTAACAGGGATTAATTGAACAGCAACTCCCATATTAATAAACGCCTGAAATACGACTGGTAATCCGACAGATAATGCAATTAATTTTCCAAATATTGAGGTTGCTTTATATGAAATAATAATTATTCTAAACAATAATATTAAGTATAGAAAAAGGATTAATATTGCTATAACTAAACCATATTCTTCAGTAATTATTGAAAAAATAAAGTCTGAAGTACTTTGTGGAAGAATATATTTCATTGAGCTTTTTCCTGCTCCAACTCCGAATAATGATCCATTTGCAATTGCTGCTTTTGCTCTATTTATTTGATAATTTGATTCTTCTGAAACAGGATTAATATAATTTTCAATCCTGCTAGTCCAGGTATCAATTCTGTTGGGTAGTAAATCTGGATAATTTTTTGCAAATAAAACAAAAGTTGATGCTAAAATAATTCCAATTAATATTATTGAGGAAATATATTTAAATGGATATTGTCCTAAAAATAATATGGTTAATACCATCAAAAATACCATAAGTGAAGTAGAAAAATTTGAAGGTAAGATTAATAATATCACCAGTAGGATAGGAATCCATAATGGAAAAAATGAGGATCTAAAGTCTAACTTTTTATCGATGTTTTTAGACAAAAAATTAGATATATAAATCAATAAAAAAATTGAAGCTAATGAAGATGGCTGAAATGAAATTCCGATTAAAGGTATATTAATCCATCGACTTGCATTTGCTCCTTCAATTTCATTACCTTGAACTGCTGTAAATATTAATAATATAATAATTAAGGGTAAAATTATTTTAGATAAGCCTTTAAAGTACTTGTAATCGATTAAATGAGTAGTATACATTATCAATATTCCAACTATTATAATAGCTACATGTTTGAATAAATTTGAGAAAATAAAGTTTGTACCAAAATTTGAGCTTGCACTAAAAATTGGTAAAAAAGAAAAGAATGATAAAGCTAGGACTACATACCAAACAACTTTATCTCCCTTTAACTTTGAAATTAAACTCATAATTTTCTTACTTCTTCTTTAAATTGATCTCCTCTATCCTCAAAATTTTTAAACAAATCAAAACTTGCACATGCAGGAGATAATAAAACAGTATCATTTTGTTTTGCAAACTCATATGCACTTTTTACAGCATCTTTCATATTGTTTGTACTTACAATTAAATCACAATGACTTGAGAAAAATTCTATAGGTTTTGAGTTATCCTTACCCAAACAAATAATCGCCTTAACTTTATTTTTAACAAAAGGAATCAAATCAGAATAATCATTTCCTTTATCAACTCCCCCAATTATCCATATAATTGGAGTTTTTACTGATTCCAATGCATAGTAAACAGCATTAACATTAGTGGCTTTAGAGTCATTAATATATTTAACCTTTTGGATGGTTAAAAAATGTTCTAAACGATGTGGAATATTTTTAAATGATCTAAGACTTTCTTTAATCGATTCATTTGAAATATTCAAAAGTTGCGCAACACAAATAGCTGCCATTGAGTTCTGAATATTATGATTCCCTTGGATTGATAAATTATTTATATCCATCATAAGATAATTATTATTGATTGTTGATTTAATTTTATTTTCTTTAAGAAAAATCATGTCAGATTTTTCGTTATTGATTTTATTCTTATTAATTATTATTAATTGAGATTTTATTTTTATATCCTTTAAAAAATTTATTGAGTTCTCACACTTTCCATTTAAAATTAAAGTGTTATCAAAGGTTTGATTTTTTGTAATTCTAAACTTTGAACTGATGTAATTAGAAAATGAATAGTTATATCGATCTAAATGATCTTCAGATATATTAGTTATTATTGATATATCTGGTTTAAATTTTACAATATCATCTAATTGAAAACTACTAACTTCAAGAACATAATATTCAAACTGACTATCAGAAATAGATTCTGAAAAGCTTTTGCCCATATTTCCTGCAATTCCAACATTAAATCCAGAATTCTTTAAAATATGATATATCAAATAACTTGTTGTTGTCTTACCGTTAGATCCTGTAACTGCAATTAAAAATGAATTGGTATATCTACTTGCAAATTCAATTTCAGAAATTATATTTTTTTTATCAAATAAAGGTATATTTTCAATAATCTTATTAGAAGATATACCAGGACTAATTACGATTTCTTTTGAACTAGAAATTTTATCCCAATTATGACCATTTTCCTCAAATTTTATATTGTTTTTTAGCAAAAATTCTTTTACATCATCGGAAATCACAGAATGATCAGATAGATAAACAGAGATATTTTTTTTAATAGCAAGTTTAATAGCACCCATTCCACTCAATCCAGAACCTAATATTGTTGTCATTTCTTTTTTTATCATCTTACTTTTAATGTTATTAATGATAGAATTGCCAGCATTATACAGACAATCCAGAATCTTGCTACTATTTTACTTTCACTGTATCCTTTCTTTTGAAAATGATGATGAATTGGTGTCATTAGAAAGATCCTCTTTCCTACACCAAATTTCTTTTTAGAATATTTAAAATAACTTACCTGAACAATTACAGATAAAGTTTCAACTAAGAAAACTCCACACAAAATTGGAAGCAGTAATTCCTTTCTAACTAAAATTGCTATTATAGCAATCAAACCACCTACAGTTAGACTTCCTGTATCACCCATAAAAACTTGGGCAGGATATGTATTATACCACAGAAACCCTATCAAACCTCCAAGCATTGCAGCAACAAAAACTACTATTTCTCCTATTCCGGGTAAATACATTATGTTTAAGTAATCAGAGAAAATTATATTTCCAGAAATCCAAGCAAAAATTCCAAGTGTAAAAATTATTATTGAGGAGGAACCAGCTGCTAATCCATCTAAACCGTCAGTCAAATTTGCTCCATTTGAAACTGACACTATTACAAGGGTAATTATAACTATATAAAATATCCAATTAAAATTTGTTGATTTAATTCCAAATATCTCTTCATAATCTAATTCGTTATCTTTTAAAAAAGGAATTGTAGTTTTTAATGATCCAGTCTTAGAGCTAAGACTATGCTCATCAACTAAATTTATTTGATTTTTTTCATAAATATTTTGTGTTTTTATTTCAGGATTAAAATAAACTGTGAAACCAATATAAAGACCAAGAATTACCTGGCCAATAATTTTAAATGAGCCTTTTAAACCTTTTTTGTTTTTTCTAAAAACTTTGATATAGTCATCAATAAAACCAATAACACCTAGCCAAAAAGTTGAGATTAATAAGATTATTATATAAATGTTTTTAAAATCAGCGAATAATATAATTGGAATTATTGTTGAAATAATTATAATTATTCCACCCATAGTTGGGGTTCCTTTTTTTAAGTTCTCACCTGGTAAATCTAACTCTCTTATATTTTCACCAATTTGCTTAGATGATAAATAATTGATTATTCTTTTTCCGAAAACAGTTGAAATAAATAAAGCTAGTATAAAAGTAATTCCTGCTCTGAATGACAGATATTGAAAAAGACTAGCTCCAGCAAACTGATAATTTTTTTCAAGAAAATCGAACAAATAATAAAACATTATATAGCTATTTTTAAATAATTATTAAGTACCTCACTGTCGCTGAATTCAATTTTCTTATCACCAACAATTTGATATTTTTCATGACCTTTTCCCAGAACTAATAGAATATCATTGACCTTAGATTTAGATACAGCATATTTTATAGCATCTTTCCTATCAATTATAGTTTTCACTTTTTTTATTTTTTTGTTACCGACACCCATCTTCATATCTTCTATAATTTGATTTGGATCTTCATTTCTAGGGTTATCAGATGTAAAAATTGTTAAATCACTTAACTCAGATGAAACATAGCCCATCTTATTTCTTTTTTCTTTGTCTCTTCCTCCTCCACATCCAACTACAGTTATTATTATTCCATCACTTTTTACATAATCTTTAACTGATACTAAAACTTTCTCTATTGCATCAGGTGTATGAGCAAAATCAACTATTCCAGTAATTCCATTCTTTGCAATAACTTGAAATCGACCTTCAACAGGTTTTATCTTACTTAATAATTCAATTGATTTATTTTGATCCAATCCTAATATGTCACAGACTGCATATACTGCGACTAGATTATATGCATTAAATTTTCCTGTAATTTGAGTATGAATTAATTTATTATTCAATTGAATAATTAATCCCTCAATGTTATTTTCAATAATTTTTAAGTTGTAATCTGAAAGTTTTTTTAGAGAATATGTTTTAATTTTTGATTTGGTATTTTGAACCATTACACTGCTATTTTTATCATCAATATTGACTAAAGAATATGAATCTTTAGAAAGTGAATCAAAAAATTTCTTCTTTGTATATATATAATTTTTAAAAGTTTTATGATAATTAAGATGATCATGAGAAATATTAGTGTAAACTCCTATGTCATAATCTAAATTTGAAATTCTTTCTTGATCAATAGAATGTGAGGAAACCTCCATGAAACAATACTCGACATTAGAATTAACCATTTCACTCAAATAAAAATTTAATTTATATGAGTCAGGTGTTGTTAAATCGGTTTTAAACTCTTTAGCATCAATTAAAATTTTATTAGTTGACAATAATCCAACCTTATATCCATACAAATTGAAAATTTTATATAGAAGAGTAGCTGTAGTTGTTTTTCCGTTTGTTCCTGTAATTCCAATTAAGTACATTTTTTTGCTCGGATTTTTAAAATAATTTGAACAAATTTTGGAATAAACCTTTCTTGTATTATTAACAACAACATATGTTATATCGCTGCGAATTTCTTCAGGAATTGATTCACAAATAATACTTTTTGAACCATTTTCAATAGCATCATTTATAAAAATATGACCATCAATTGTATTTCCATCGATTGCTATGAATAAATCATTTAATTTTATTTCTCTTGAATTATTCTTAACATCATTTATAATTCGATCTTTTACACCAAAAAATTTTACAACCTCAATATTTCTTAAGAGCTCTTTAAGTTCCATTACTTACAATTTTATTAAGGTTAGATCTATTTTTAATTTGAATTTTTGAAAGCTTTATATTTTTATTTAGCTCATTTAAATTATATTTTTCAACTTTTGGATATTTTGAAAATATTTTTTCAGCTATTCTTTTAAATACAGGTGCTGCCACTGTGTTACCATAATAGCCTTTAGTTTTATTAGGCTTATTTATAACTATTATGCAAGAATATTTCGGTTCATCTGATGGAAAATACCCAACAAAACTTGAAATATAATTTATACTATCTTTTGCATAATCAACCTGTGCAGTTCCCGTTTTACCGGACAACTTTAAGTGCTTAGATTTTATGTTCTTTGCTGTTCCATTTTCATGATGTACTACATCATAAAGCATCTTCTTTAATACTTCGTTTGTATTAATTGAAAAAATAGACTTGTTCAAAATTTGTTTTGGATATATTTTATTATCATTAGTTCCAAATTTTCTAGTACTGTGAATAAATTTTGGCTTAACAACTTCTCCTTCATTAGCGATGGCATTATAAAATGTTAAAATCTGTAGTGGAGTCATATTTACACCATAACCATATGTCATCCATGGTAATGATAAACCATTCCAGTTATCATCATTAGGATGAGGAATCTTTGGTTTAGGTTCACCTTTAATTGAGCTTATTACTGGATTAGCAATACCAAAGTTGTAAAGACGATCTACAAATTTTTTTGAATTTTTATTATATACAGAGTCAATAATTTTAACAACTCCCGTATTAGATGATAACCTGATAGCGTCCATAACATTAATCTTTCCATATCCACCTTTTCTACTATCTCTAACTTTAAAACCATAAAAATCAAGTATTCCGCCAGATGTATCAACTTTCCTTAAAGTGTCAATCACTTGATCCTCTAGAGCTGCAGCAATAGCTATTAATTTAAAGGTAGAACCTGGTTCAATTCCCTCACCAATTGCATAATTTAATTTTTCATAATACTTACCATTTTCAGTTAATCCAAAATTTGATATTGCTTTAATATCACCAGTTTGAACTTCCATTACTATAGCTGATGAATGATGAGCATCATATTTTTCTGTTTGCTCAAGTAAATAGTCATGAACAATATCTTGAATTTCACTATCTATAGTAGTTATGATATCTAATCCATTGATCGGTTCCTTTTTTAATTCATTATCTAAAGTTTTCCATTGACCATTTGAAATTTTTCTTTTTAACATGTAGCCATCCTGACCTCTGAGGTATTTTCCAAAAGCATGTTCTAAACCAACTCCTCTATAATTACCATTTTCGTCGATTCTTTCATATCCAATAGTTCTTTCAGCTACTTTTCCTAATGGAAATTCTCTATTAATTTTCTTTTCTACTATTAGTCCGCCCTTTATAGATCCATGTTTAAAAATTGGAAAACTCTTAACTCTATCAACATCTTCCTTACCTATATTTTTAATTATTGAATAATATCTATTTCCGCTATTTCTTGCACTGATTAATGAATTGTGAACTATATTTTGATCTACTGATTTTAATTCTGCTATTTTTTTAGAAAGATTATAAACTTCACTATCAAAAAGTTTTTTCTTTACAGTTTTTGAATCAAAATAAACATCATACATTATTGTCGATGTAGCAAGTAAACTACCGTCGAATGAATATATATTTCCTCTTTGGGGATTTACCGTTGAATATTTTAATGTTTTATCTTCTGCTAATTGTCGATATTTATCACCGTCTACAAACTGTATGTGGAATAACTTATAACCGATAAATAAACCAAACAATAAAAAAACTGTTGCAAATCCATAAAGTTTTAATACAAATCTATTGTTGTTCATTTAATACTGGATATTATTATTTTACTTGGCGGACTCAATGAAGGTTTTATATCTCTATCAATTAGTTTTTTTCTTACTGTTGACTCCACTCTTAAATTCATAAGTTTTTTTCTTAATTCAATAAAGTTGGATTCAGCAACAGAAACTTCAGTGTTTAACTGACTAATTTTATACACTTTACTATCAACACTGTGGGAAGAGTATATTAGTAGAAAAGCAAGAGAAAAAATAAAAAATATAAAACGGATATTGGCAATATTAATTTTTTCAATTAAGAATTTTCCTAGCAGTATGTCAATAATTTTATTTGTCATAGTTTAAAGGCTGTTCTTAGCTTAGCACTTCTTGCTCGTGGATTATTTTTTATTTCTAATTCAGATGGTTTAATAAAATTGTATTTTGGTTTAATTGATAAAATTTTATTTCCAAAATCATCCTTAACTGGTTCATTCTCAAAACAATTATTTTTAAAAAATCTTTTAACTAGCCTATCTTCAACTGAATGGTATGTGATTATTGAAACTAATCCATTTTGATTTAATAAATTTGGAAGTTGATTTAGTAGTTTTTTTAGGTTTTTTATCTCTTGATTAACCTCAATTCTTATAGCCTGGTATACTCTAGCTAAAAATTTATTTTCATATCCAGGATTTATAAATTCGGAAAGTATTTCGTTTAAATTATTAGAAGATTTTATTTTTTTAGTCTTTCTTTTTTCGACTATACTTTTTGCAATTTTTCTAGAATTTGTTAAATCAGAATAATTAAAAAATATATTTGCAAGATCGGCTTCACAATAGTTATTTAAAATCTCCATTGCATCAATGCTTGATTCTTGATTCATTCTCATATCAAGGATTGAATCATTTTCATAGCTAAATCCTCTGTAGATTGAATAGAACTGAAAAGAACTTACACCCAGATCTGCAAGAATACCATCAACTTTTGATATTTTTAAATATTTCAAATTTTGTTCTAGATAAATGAAATTCTGCTTTAATAACATAACTCTATTGTCATCAATTTTATTTTTTATAGCACTTTTATCCTGATCAAATGCTATTAATCTTCCATCATCATTTATTCTTTTTAAAATTTCTTTGGAATGGCCTCCTCCTCCAAAAGTCAAATCAACATAAATTCCATTCTCTTTTATTTCAAGACTATCAATCGCCTCGGACAACATAACAGGTTTATGAAACATTATTGCCATCATTACCCATTACTTCCTCCGTTAATTTTGCAAAGTCAACATTTGAATCATTAATCGCATTTTCATACATTTCCTTATCCCATATTTCAATGATATTTAGAGCTGTTGACATTACAATATTTTTTTTAAGGTGCGAGAAATTGATTAAATCTTTTGGAATTAATATTCTTCCAGCATTATCTAATTCAATATGCTTTAGTCCAGCAGTATATCTTCTAATAAAATCATTATTTTTCTTTGTGAAACGATTTAGCCTATTCACTCCCAGCATTGTTTCATCCCATTCATTAATAGGAAAGAGTTCTAAACATTTTTGGAATACAGATCTCTTAAGAATAAAACCTTTAGAAAGTTCTTTTTCTAACTGTTTTTTAAAGGATGAAGGAAACATAATTCTCCCCTTATTATCAATCTTGCATTCATATGTGCCTATAAGATTATACATATCAGATTAGCGTTACTATCAAATATATTTAAATTTTACCACTTTTTACCACTTTTTACCACATTGTTAATAATTTTTATGATAAAGATATAAAGTGCTGATTATCATTAATTTAAAAGGATTTATAATTTAGTTTGTATATTCATTTTATGTTATTGTTTCAAAA
>JAYNRW010000018.1:0-3351 GCA_038114965.1 Flavobacteriaceae bacterium
TTACCCGTCGACAGATTAGCAATCTGCTCCATTACCACTCTGGCACCTCTCCAAAATGAGTTCAAATTTAAGTTTTCAATTCAATTTGAAAAAATATAATTAGATGTTTTTTGTTAGTTTTTTAATAAACTTATTCTCACTGTAAAAAACCTTTCCAATAACCTTGATTGCAGTATACATTGGGATAGCTATTATCATTCCGCTGATTCCAAATAAAAAACCGCCAACTAGAATAATAATAAAAATTTCTAATGGATGAGATTTTACTGAATTTGAAAAAATATATGGCTGACTAAAGAAATTGTCAATTAGTTGGGCAATAATGTAACCAATACCAATATAAATGGTTTTAGGAACGATCACAGAACTAAAATCAAGCCCCAAGTTACTTGTCATTGTTAGAAATGTCATTAATACTAACCCTATAATTGGTCCGATGTAAGGAATTAAATTTAATAATGCACATAAAAATGCAATTACAACAGCATCTTCTACTTTGAAAATTAAAAGTAGTATTGTGTAAAAAACAAAAAGTATAGAAATTTGAATTATTAATCCTCTAAAATATCTTGATAGTAAGTTTTTTATTTCTGAAACTGATTTATTAGCTCTTTTTTGAACTTTTGAAGGAAATAGTAATATAACCCACTTTTCAATTTTTATGCTATCTCTTAGAAAGAAAAAAGTAATAAATAATACAGAAAGCACACCCATTGTAAAAGATCCTAGAACACTCCCTACAGAATTTAGAATTTGGGGAATTGTTTCAATACTAGCTTTCGATAAAGTATTAAAATCTATTAATGTATTGTCAAAATCTATATTATAACTAGATAAGTAAGAACTTAATTCATCAAATAGTGCATTAACTTTTATTTCAAAATTATTAACGTTCAATAATGAGAGATTTTTACCCTGTTCTAAAACTATTGGAATAAGTAATGATATAATACCTATAAAAATCATTATTATAAGTAGTAAAGTAAAAATGGAGGATAATGTATGGTTAAGTTTTAATTTTTCATTAACAAAATCAAAAACAGGTCTGAAAATTAATGATAGAATGGAGGCAATTATAATATATGCAATTACAACTTTTACTTGACTAACGATATATAAGACTAACCCAATTCCAGAAAGGTATAAAAGAGTTTTTAAAATTGTAGATGTATAATCAACCTTATTCACAAGACAAATATATCACTTAATCATAGAAAATGCAGCACATGAGTATATTCCAGCAGTTTCTGCTCGAAGTCTGTTTTTTCCTAGAGAAACTAATTTAAAATCATGATTTATTGCATTTTCAATTTCATTTTTTGTAAAATCTCCCTCAGGACCAATTATAATTAAATTTTTTTGGTTTTTTGAATATGATTCAAATAATTTATTTTTTTTGACTTCTTCACATGTTGCCAATAGTTTAACTTTTTCATTGCGTGATTTCATAAAACTATTAAAGTCTTGCATTTTGTTAAGTTGGGGAAGTTTAAATTTATAAGATTGCTTCATTGCTGAAATTAATATTCTAATACATCTGTCAAAATTTAAATTTTTTTTGACTGTCCTCTCGCAAATAATGGGACTTATTTCGCTGACTCCAATTTCAGTGGCTTTCTCTAAAAAATTTTCAAATCTACTTGGAGATTTTAAGATTGAAATTGCAATGTGTAAATTCTCATTATTTTTAACTTTTTCAAAATTTAATATTCTAAAATTGCATTTTTTACTACTAGATTTTTCTAAAATTGTATTGAATTTTAAACCATTTCCATTTGTGAAAGTTAGGTAATCACCTTCCTTTTTTCTAAGAGATTTTAGAATGTGTTTTGATTCCTCAGTCTCTAAAGAAAACTCATTAATGTTTTCTGATAAATCTTGTTTAAAAAATAGCTCACTCTTATATCATATCTTGCTTTGGATTCAACATTATAGTTGGTGAATTTTTTTGCTTTATACTTTAAATATCCAACAATTGCTATCATTGCAGCATTATCTGTTGTATATTCTATTTTAGGAAAAAATAATTTGAACTTTTTTAATTCTCTGTTTGCAGATTCTCGAATTCTTGAATTTGCAGAAACACCTCCACCAAAAACAATATTTTTTATTCCGGTATTCTTGCTTGCTTGTATGATTTTATCAACTAATATTTTAGTAATTGTTTCTTGTAAAGAAGAACATAAATTTTCTTTTTCTTCCTCAATAAATAATTTATCACTTGAACTTTTATCCTCTATAAATCGCTTAAAATTTGTTTTTAGACCACTAAAACTAAAGTCTAAGCCTGAAACTTTTGGTATACTAAACTTAAACTTTGTTGGATTTCCATTTCTTGCAAATTCATCTATTTTTGGTCCGGCAGGATAATTTAATCCCATCATTTTTCCACATTTGTCATATGCTTCACCAATTGAATCATCTAATGTTTCTCCAATAATTTCCATTTCAAAATAATCTTTACATAATACAATTTGAGTATGGCCTCCGGAAATATTTACACCTAAAAAAGGAAAATTAGTTTTATTTCTTGAATTATCTTTAATGAAATGTGCTAATAGATGAGCCTGCATATGATTAACTTCAATCAATGGGATATTTAATGAAAGTGAAAGTGATTTTGCAAAAGATGAACCAACCAATAAAGACCCAAGTAATCCCGGTCCTCTAGTATATGCTATGGCATCTAGATCTTTTTTGTCGATATTTGCTTCTGCTAGAGCTCTATCAACAACAGGAATTATATTTTTCTGATGCGCACGAGATGCTAGCTCAGGAACAACACCACCATATTTTTGGTGAACTTCTTGGTTTGCAATAATATTTGATAGAATTTTAGTGTCAGATATTACTGCAGCAGATGTTTCATCACAAGAAGATTCAATGCCAAGAATATTTATAGGCATATTTTTTGTTTTTTTGTAAATATAAAATATATCATATCAAAAAGAGAAGTACCATATATAAAAAACATAAATTTAAATTAATAGGAATTTTCTTGTTTGTTGTTCTGTCTGTGTTTATCATATATATTGAAAATAACATTCAATCAATAATATCTAATAAGTTTTCTGAGAATAAATCCTACAACTTAAGTATAGATGATGTGGATTTTAGTCTTAACGGAAAGTTTGCCCTAAAAAACTTTTTAATACTTAACAAAAATAATGACTCTATTATTTACTCAGAAATACTTTCGGTTGACCCAATAAGTTTATCAAAAGCAATTTATGAAGAGGATTATAACTTTAGAAATATAAATTTTATAGATGGATTTGTAAATGTTAAGTATCTATTAGAATCATCAAATTTAAATACTGATTTAAAAATCAGTGATTCATTAATTTTTCC
>JAYNRW010000018.1:3361-4863 GCA_038114965.1 Flavobacteriaceae bacterium
AGAATTTTCTAATAATAATTTTAATCTTAATATAAATGATATCAACTTTAAATATGAGAATTTTTCAATTTCAAAATTAAATTCTAATGTCTCATTTAAAAACAATACTCTTTCTTTCAATGACTTTAATTTAAATTTAAATAATTCAAGCTTTAATGGTGGATTTAACATATTAGATCCGTTTGGCACTAATGATTTTAAAATATCTGGTTTTTTTGAAGAATCTATAGTTAATACATCAGATTTTATCTCAAATTCAAATCCTAAACTTTTTGATGTTCAATCTAATTTTTTAGTGGAAAATAATAAAGTGACTATTAATAATATTCAAATTTCTGATAATGAAAATTACTTACAATCCTCTGTTGTTCTCTCTGATTTTGTAGATAATTCTCCAAAATTAATTCAAATTTCATTTGATGAGTTTAATTCATCTTCACTTGAACTTGAAAGCATTTTTCCAAATATTTTTGGTTCAATTCTTCCTTCATCTTTAAAATCAATTGGTTTATTTAAACTAAAAGGAGATTTATATTACACAGATGCGATGATTCAGTCATCATTTGATTTATCTACTAAAGACGGTAATGTTTTTTCCAACCTTCAACTTTCTGATTTTACTTTAATTGATAATGCAAAATATAATGGAGATTTTAAAGGATCAGATATTAATTTATCGAAGATAATTGGGCTTCCATTTTTAGGTAAATCCAATTTTGATTTTTCAATTAATGGTAGAGGTTTTACTCAAGAATTTTTAAATACGTCAATTGAGGGTAATATTTTCGATGTAGATATTAATGATTATAAATATGAGGATATCATTATTTCTGGAAACGTGAATAATAAAATATTTGATGGATATCTCTCAGTAAATGATGAAAATTTAGAAATGGATTTTTCAGGATTAGTAAATTTTACTGATGATATTATTGATTTTGATTTTACTACAAATATTGAAAAGTCAAATTTATTTCAATTAAAATTATCTAAACTAACAAACACAAGTCTTTCAGGATTAATAGTGACAAAATTAAGAGGTAATGATTTTGAAAACTTAATAGGTGATGTAAGTTTTTCTAATTTTAAATATCAAACTGATGAAATTGAATATAATTTTGAGGAATTAATTGCTCAAAGTAGAATTAATAATGATAGAAGATTCTTTAATATAATTTCTGAAGATGTGGTTGACGGTATTATTATTGGAGGGTTGGATTCTTTCGACTTATTAAAAACGATTTCTAATGGATATTTGTCAAAATACTCTAATTATAGTTCAGTTGATTTAAATGATGAAGTTGTTTTCAACTTAAATGTTAAATCTAAAATTGCCAAGGTTATTAGTTCAGATTTTAACATTGATGATAACACCTTTCTTAGTGGAAGAATCTCCAATGATATTTTTGAATTAAGCTTATCTAGTCCATTAATTTCAAGTTCTAATTTTGAATTAAAAGATGTTAATTTCTCGTTCAAAGAGAATGAAGGTAATTTAAAAG
>JAYNRW010000018.1:4873-17768 GCA_038114965.1 Flavobacteriaceae bacterium
CTATTTACCAGGACCGGATGATATATATGTTAGTCCAAGTCAAATCAGAAGATTTGGTTTAAGAACAGGAGATTCAGTAGAAGGGGAAATACGAGGACCTAAAGATGCAGAAAGATATTTTGCCCTTTTAAAAGTTAATAAAATTAACTCTGAAATTTTCTCAGGCGATAATTTGAATATGAGTTCTGAATTTAAAGATGACAAAACTTTTTTTGAAATTAACTATAATTCTGAAGTTTTAAATGTTTTTAAGTTTGATCACACAATCTCTGATGATCTAAAATCTGTTTTTAACATTAATGATATAGTATTAAATTATAATAATTCAGTTTGGTATTTAGATAAACTAGACTTAAAAAATAATAATGTATTTGTTTACGGTGAAGATTACAAAGAACTTAAATCAGTTAAATTAGTTTCTGGTAATCAAATTATTGAATTTAATTTTTTAGACAATAATATAGATTTCGATTTTAATTCAACTTTTCAAAATGTCAATTTTGAATCATTGATTCCTAAACCTAAAAATATATTATACAAAGGATTGGTAAATGGATATATTAACCTCAACAAAAAAGATAAAATTTATCAAGGAAACTCAAATTTATCAATCAAAAACTTCTCAGCTAATGGAGATGTTTTGGGTAATGCGTTTTTAAAAATTTACCCTTCAAATAAATTAGATAATTACAATCTTTTATTCAATATAAACGATTCCAGTTATGATATCTTTAAGCTTGAAGGCAATTTTGAAATTGCCAGCAACGACTTTCCTATTGATTTAGAATTAAAAACAGAAAAATTTAAACTAAATCCATTTTCAGCAATTGGTGAAAATGTTTTGCAAGATTTTCAAGGATATTTTAACTCTAATATTTTAATAGGAGGAACTTTTTATCATCCGGTAGTTAAAGGGTTTATAAAAACTGATAATACTAGTTTTACAGTTCCTTATTTAGGAATTCGTTATGGTTTTAAAGATAACCCCTCATTTAAGGTTGACAATGAAAAAATAATAATTGACAATTTTATTATTGAAGATAAAAAAATGAAAACCTTCGGTTTTATGAATGGTCAATTATCACATAATAGATTAAAAGATTGGTTTCTTGACTTTACAATCAAATCGGATAATCTTTATGCTATAAATACAAATGCTCAACAAAATCCTGTCTACTATGGAACAGGAATGTTCAAAGGTTTAGCAAAGTTTTATGGACCTGGAAAAGATCTTGATATTGATATTATTGGAGAAACAAATCCTGGAACTCAAATTTCTGTTCCTATTAAGTATGGTGAAGGAGTAGGGGATTTGACATTTTTAAAGTTTGATAATTCTGATATTCAAAATCAATTTCTGAATCAAGGTCTTGAAATATCAATGGAAATGATATTAAATAAAAATGCATTAATTAATATAATTTTTGATGAAAAAACTGGTAGCAGATTATCAGGATATGGAAATGGAACAATTAAAATATCATCTGATTACTCAGGATTGTTTAGTCTTTCAGGTGATTTTATAGCTGACAAAGGCGAATACTATTATAAGAATTTTGGATTTGTTGAAAGAGTTTTTCAAATTAATAAAGGAGCGAATATAATTTGGGATGGAGAACCATATAAAGGTGTTTTAAGCGCTTATGCGGAATATAGTGTCCCTGGAGGAGCAAATCCAGCTCCATTAATTCAAAATACAGCATTTAATAGGAAAATTCCAACTCTTGTAAAGATATCTTTGCAAGGCGAATTGTCAAACTTGTCTACACCAACATTTGATCTAATATTTCCAGAGACAAAAGGTGCAATTAAATCAGAACTTGATTATTATTTAAATGATTATGAAAAAAGACAAAGTCAAGCGATTTCTTTGATTACTCAAGGTACATTTATCGATGATTTTTCTTCATCTTTAATATCGTCACAAGCAATTACAAATAATTTATTTCAAAGAGCATCTGGAATAATTGATGAAATATTTACAAATCCTGATGATAAAATGAATATTGGAATTAATTATTCTCAAGGAGATAAATTTGCAGCATCCAGTTTACTAAACAGAGATAGAATTGGTTTAACGCTGAACAGTGAAATTAGTGACAGAATTCTTATAAATGGAAAAATAGGTGTTCCAGTAAGTGGTACTGACGAAAATGTAATTTTAGGCAATGTCCAAATTGATTTTTTATTAAATGAATCAGGTAACTTAAGAGCACGAATTTTTAACAAAGAAAATGAATTTCAATTTTTTGGAGATGAGATTGGTTATACACAAGGAATTGGAATACAATATGATGTAGAATTTAATAGCTTCTCAGAGCTTTTAAAGAATTTAAAAAAAAATAATAAAAAGAATTAATATATTTAAATACAATTTAACAACAACTTATTTATGGACACAACAATATCAAAAAAAATACTTTTTAATGCATCTTGTATTGCTTTAATTGTAACAGCAATGACTTTTGCTATCAGAGCAGGAATTTTAGTTGAATTAGGAAATGACTTTAATTTAAATAATACTCAGCTTGGTTGGATAAATTCCATGGCTTTCTGGGGTTTTCCAGTAGCAACAATTTTTGGAGGACTTTTGTATAATTATTTTGGACCAAAAAAATTATTAGTTGCCGCTTTTCTATCTCATTTAGTTGGCTTAGTTATGACTATTTATGCTGATGGTTTCACAACCCTATTAATTTCTTCGTTCTTAATTGGCTTTGCTAATGGTTCTGTTGAAGCAGCATGTAATCCATTAATAGCTGATATGTATTCTAATAACAGAACTACAATGTTAAATAAGTTTCACGTTTGGTTTCCTGGCGGTATTGTAATTGGAGCTTTAGCTACAAACTTTATGAATTCATTTGGGTTGGGATGGCAGTTAAAAATTGCCATAATGATTTTGCCAACTTTGATATATGGTTACATGTTCTTTAAGGCATTATTTCCAAAGTCAGAGAATATTGATACTGATACATCAAATAATATTAAATCATTACTTACTCCCTTGTTTATTTTTATTGCTGTTTGTATGACTTTGACTGCTACTGCAGAGCTTGGAACACAACAATGGTTACAACCCTTATTAGAAAAATCTGGTGCAAGCCCAATGCTTATACTGGCAATGGTAACTGGTATTATGGCAGTTGGTAGATATTTTGCAGGACCAATAGTTCACAAGATAAATCCAATAGGTGTTTTATTTATGTCTGCTATTGTTTCAACAGTCGCAATTTATATGATGTCTATCGTTGATGGAACAATGCTTTATGGGGCTTCAATCTTATTTGCTTTTGGAGTTTGTTATTTTTGGCCAACGATGATAGGTTTCGTTTCTGAATACATGCCAAAGACAGGTGCTTTAGGAATGTCTTTAGTAGGTGGTATGGGTATGTTTGCAACAGGAATATGGAATCCAATTATCGGTTCTTGGATTGATACGAATACTCAAACTGCTCTTGATTCTGGATTAACTCAAGATCTAGCTGAAATTGCTGCAGGAAAGGCGACCCTAGGTAATATGACATACTTCCCTTTAATTTTAATTGTATTTTTTGGAATATTATTTTTAAATAGAAAAAACTTAGAAAAATTAAGAGTTAATGGCTAATAAAATAAAACTTGGTATCCTTGGTGGTGGTGAGGATTCTTTGATAGGAGTATTGCATAGAGTAGCATCTTCCATGCATGATAAATATGAGTTAATAGGTGGAGTGTTTAACCCAAAGCATTCTATTAGTTTAGATTTTGGTAAAAAACTTGGACTTGATTCCAATAGAGTTTATTCAGATCTTGATTCTTTTATTAAAAGTGAAAGTAAACTTGATAAAAAAGACAGAATTGAAGTAGTTTCTGTTTTGACTCCAAATTTTCTCCACTATCCAATGGCAAGGAAATTATTGGAAAATGATTTTCATGTAATATGCGAAAAACCTTTGACTACAACATATGATGAAGCACTTGAATTAAGTAAAATAAAAAATTTCAAAAACCTTGTTTTTGCCGTCACCTATACATACACCGGATATCCTATGGTTAGACAAATGACTGATATGGTTAAAAATGGTGTCATAGGAAAAATTCAGAAAGTAGATGCTCAATATCTTCAGGGTTGGTTAAATCCCGTTGTTCATGAAAAAGAAAAAAGATTGTCAACCTGGAGACTTAACCCTAAAGTAAGTGGAATTAGCTGTTGTGTAGGTGATATTGGTACTCATGCTTTCAACATGGTAGAATTAGTAACAGGGATGAAAGTGAAAGAAATATTAGCTGACCTAAATACACTTTATTTAGATAATCCGATGGATGTAGATGCTAATATTTTAGTTCGTTTATCTAATGGTGCTCATGGAACTATAAGATCTAGTCAGATTGCAACAGGAGAGGAAAATAATTTAAGAATAAGTGTTTACGGTGATAAAGGGGGGTTAAAGTGGGAACAAGAAAACCCTAATTATCTCTATCACTGAACTGATGATCAACCTCTCAAAGTATTAAAGACTGCTCATGCTTATAATTCAGAGATTTCCAATCTATCTATCAAAATTCCACCTGGACATCCTGAAGGTATTTTTGATTCTATGGGTAACATTTATAATGGTGTAGCAAAAGCAATTAATAATGATAAGTTTTTTAAAGAAGAATTTCCTGGAATTGAAGACGGAGTCAGAGGAATGGATTTTATTGAAAAAGCCGTTCATTCAAGTCAATCTGGAAATATTTGGGTTAATTTAGATTAATTATTTACTCTTAATCTAAAAATTACCGTAATTTTGCATTTCAATTTTATGTTTTGAAAAATATTGGTGTATTAACATCGGGAGGTGATTCACCTGGAATGAATTCAGCAATAAGAGCTGTAGCAAGAACTTGTGCACATTATGATATAAAGTGTACTGGGATCGTTAGAGGTTTTCAAGGATTAATCGAAAACAATACTAAAGTTTTATATACCAGATCTGTTAGAGGAATTATAAATAGAGGTGGAACTTTTCTATATTCTGCACGTTCTGATGAATTTAAAACCAAAGAAGGTAGAAAAGAAGCTTTCAAAACTATAAAAGAAAATAAAATCGATGGGCTGGTAGTGATTGGTGGTGACGGATCCTTCACTGGTGGATTAATATTTATGCAAGAACATAATATTCCAGTTGTAGGTATTCCTGGAACGATTGATAATGATTTATATGGCACTTCTCATACTCTTGGTTATGATACTGCTTTGAATACTGCAACTGAAGCAATTGATAAAATAAGAGATACTGCAATATCTCACCATAGACTTTTTTTAGTTGAAGTAATGGGTAGAGACGCGGGCTTTATTGCCTTAAATACCGGACTTGCTATTGGTGCACAAGAAATTTTAATTCCTGAGGTTAATATGAGTATAGACAACTTGATAAATTCACTGAAGAGAAGTAAAAGTGCTGGAAAAACATCAACAATTATTGTTGTTGCAGAAGGTGATAAAACAGGAAACAATGTTTTTCAACTTGCAGATACAATAGAAAAAAAATTACCAAAATATGAAGTAAGAGTTTCTGTTTTAGGACATATGCAACGAGGTGGTAGTCCATCGTGTTTCGATAGAGTCCTTGGTACTCAAATGGGAATTACTGCCGTAGAATCTCTTATAAATAATGAAAAAGGAATTATGATTGGTATTAATAACGGCAAAATAAATAAAACAGAACTTTCTAAAGCAATAAAAGGAAAAACTAAAATTAATGAGGAATTGCTAAGAATGTCTAAAATAATGAATACATAAAAACAAAATATATGAGCAAAATTAAAATTGGAATTAATGGATTTGGTAGAATAGGTAGAATGGTGATGAGAGCGTCTCTTCAAAGAGATGATATTGAGGTTGTTGCCGTAAATGATCTTCTTGATTTAGATCACCTTGCATATTTACTAAAGTATGATTCAGTGCATGGAAAATGTAATGCAGATATTTCAGTTAAGAATAATAATCTTGTAATTGATGGAAAAGAAATTGTCATTTCAGCTGAGAGAGATCCAAAAAATATTAACTGGGGATCTAAAGGTGTTGATATTGTAGCTGAGTGTACTGGTATTTTTACAACCTTAGAAACAGCTCAATATCATATTGATGGAGGTGCACCAAAGGTTGTTATATCAGCTCCATCTAAAGATGCGCCAATGTATGTGATGGGTGTAAATCATGATGATGTAGATAAAAATGGTTTAATAATTTCAAATGCTAGTTGTACTACAAATTGTCTTGCACCGTTAACTAAGGTTTTAAATGATAGTTTTGGTGTGGAGGAAGCATTAATGACTACGGTTCATGCTGTTACTGCTACACAATTTACAGTTGATGGCCCTTCAAAAAAAGATTACAGAGGTGGAAGAAGCTCATTACTTAATATTATTCCTGCTTCCACTGGTGCAGCAAAAGCTGTAACAAAAGTTATTCCTTCTCTTGAAGGAAAGATTACAGGAATGGCATTTAGAGTACCTACAGCTAATGTGTCTGTAGTTGACTTAACTGTCAAACTTGCAAAAGAAACTAGTTACGAAGAAGTAATGTCAACTCTTAAAAATGCATCTGATAATGAACTTAAAAATATTTTAGGTTACACTGAAGAGGCAGTTGTTTCACAAGACTTCATCGGAGACAGTAGAACTTCAATCGTAGATGCTAAAGCTGGTATCCAGTTAAATTCAAAATTTTACAAAATCATTTCGTGGTATGATAATGAAGCTGGTTACTCAAATAAATTATTAGATTTAGCTAAACATTTTTGTAGTTAATATATCATGAGACTTATTGTTGATAGTGGTTCTACCAAAACTGACTGGATTTGTTTAAATGATGAAGGTAATTTAGTTTTTGAAACTCAAACTTTAGGTCTAAATCCTCAAGTTCTAGATGAGCATATAATTGAGGAAAGAATTATAAATAACTATGATTTATATCAAAACAGAAAAAATATTAGTCATTTATTTTTTTATGGTGCTGGATGTGGTACTGAACCTCCAAAAAAACTAATAAAAAAAGTGTTTGAATCAATATTTATTAAAGCAAATATTGATGTTAAAGAAGATACATATGCTGCCGTTTATTCTGCAGCTTCAAAAGGAGAAAAATCAATTGTATCTATTATTGGTACAGGGTCTAATTGTACATATTTTGATGGTGAAAATATTCATCAGAAAATTACATCTTTAGGATATGTTTTAATGGATGATGCTAGTGGTAACTATTTTGGAAGACAATTGATAAGAGATTATTTTTTTAACAAAATGCCCTCTGATATTTTAAAGAAATTTTCAACCTCCTTTGATTTAGATCCTAATCTAGTAAAAGATAAATTATATAAAAAACCTAATCCTAATACATATTTAGCAACATTTGCAAAGTTTGTTGTTGAAAATAAGAACAATCTTTATTGTTCTGAATTAATTAAAAAGGGATTTAATTTATTTATTACAAACCAAATAGAGCAATTTCCAGATTGCAAGGAAATACCATTACATTTTATCGGCTCTATTTCATTTTATCTTAAAGATGAACTTGATGAATGTTTAAAAAATAGAGGAATGATCCTTGGCAATGTTTTGAAAAAACCAATTGAAGGTTTAGTTAATTACCATTTAAAATATTCTAGCTAGCAATCATATCAATTTCTACATTAGCATCTTTAGGTAGTCTACTAACTTCAACTGTTACTCTAGATGGAACGTAATCCTTGTTAAAAAAACTTCCATAAACTTCATTTACTTTAGAGAAATTATTCATATCAGATAGGTATATGGTTGACTTAATAACATTACTAAAATCAAAACCAACCTCATTTAATATGGCTTTGAGATTATTCATTACCTGTATTGTTTCCTCTTCAATAGAATTATTTATCATTTCACCATTATTGGGATCTAGTGCCACTTGTCCTGAAATAAATAATGTGTTATTTGTTAATATAGCTTGACTGTAAGGTCCAACTGGATCAGGAGCATTCTTTGTATATACTATTTTTTTCATTTAATTAAAATTACTTATTATTTATAATCTTTTATCTGGTTCCTTTCTCTTATCATATTTAAGATCACTTAAAAATCCACTTTTTATTCCAATAAAAAAATACCATGATTCTCTTACACTAAAAGGAACCCAACTGAAATTCATTTTCCAGCTATCTAAATCTCTTTCAAATCTTAGTTGAGTATATGTAAATCCTTTATTTTTGAAATCAAACCCTGAAGATCCTCCTACTTTCCATTTTTTTGATAGCATTAAATTTCCAGAAAACATTAATGAGTTACTTCCAATATCCTTTTGCCCTCTATTATTTAGATAAGTTAAGGAGTGTGCAAGTCGTAGATCCCATCCAATTTTATTAATGTATTCTTTTATGTTTTTCTTTGACTTATCATCATCTGAATCATTGTTATCAAAGGTGCTTCTAGTCAAATCTTGACTTTGCCCAAATAAATCATCTGATCTTCCTCCACCAGTCAGATTTTCACTATTTTCATTTTTAGAGTCTGAACCAAAGCTTTTACTATCGATGGAGTAGCTTAAATTTACATTAGCACTTGTCATTCTCACTAAACCCCCACCATTACTTATATTTAACTTATTTATTCTGATTCCATTACTATTTATTGAATATGGGTCGAAAGTAGCTCCAATATTAACATTTAATTTATTTTCAAATATTGTAGTTCCTGCCGTCATTCTAATTGGACTAAGATTTAATGAGTCTGCTGCTATGTTGTAACTAGTAGAGAAGTTTAAGCTGTTTAATATCTTAATCTTTTTTGGTTCTGTAACTAAACTGTCCTTGCTTCTAATTTTAGACTCTAGGTTATTACTAAAATTTATTACAATATTACTTGAATAAACTTTATAATGTCTTCCAAAGAAAGTGTCTTCAAATCTTGTATATTCTGCTGTATTTCCATTTGCATCAATTATATATGTATCATAATATTCTTCAAAGCTGGGTCTAATATTATAACTTACGGATGGCCTTATAACATGTCTAATTGATTCAATATTTTTACCTTCTTTAAAATTAAAAAGACCATAAATTGTTGTTCCAATGCTCATTCCAAAATTATATTGAGCGTATCTATCAAAGCCTTTTATATTTTCTTTTGAACCTTGAGTGTTGTTTGTTAGGTCGTAATCATTTTTAAAAACCGTTGATCCTGTCCAAACCTCATCAAAATTTCCACTCATGCTTACACTAAAATGTTTAAAAACCTTAAAATTAGTGCTTATAGGTATTGAATGTTTCATCCCATATTTCGCATCATTAAACATATCTTTCTTTAAAAACAAAGAATCGGTTGTGTTAATTCGGTTTTCCCCTCTGAAAGTATATTGAAAATTTATGTTTTTTAAAATCCCTTTCTTTTGAGCATTCTTTTTTACAAATGGATATATTCTTTCAACATTTCCTTGAAATGTAGGTAAAATTAAATTTACATTATTAGTTCTTGTATTTTGAGAATGTGAAGCGGTAAGTGATAAATTTACTGAAGGATATCCTCTAAATGTTTTGGAATATGAAATAGAGGAGTTTAATGTATTGTTTAAAAAGTTTGGTGTATTAATTTGGTTTAAAGACTCTCTAAAATAGTTGCTACTTCCTAAATTTACTGAAGCAGAAAATCTGCTATTTGGATTTGCTTTGGAGTCTTGTGAATGCGACCATCTTATATTATAAATATCAGATTTTGAGTATCCAGGCAATCCTCTTTCTCCATCAATTAAATTTTCAAATCTAAAACTTAATCTACCTGAAAAAGCATATCTTTTTTTATAGTTAGATTCAACTCTCATACCATAGCTCCCATTAGTATAGTAATCTCCCAGCAGAGTTAGATCAAAAAAATCACTGGGTGCAAAGTAATAACCTCCATTTTGAATAAAATATCCTCTATTGTTGTTCTGACCAATTGTAGGAAAAATAAATCCAGAATTTCTGTTTTCATTTAGAGGAAAGAAAGCGAATGGCAAGAAAATGGGAGTAGGAACATCATAAATATATAGATTGCTTGGACCTGCTATAATTTTATTTTTCGGAATAAATTTTCCAGAACGTATTCTAATATAATATTCTGGATCGTCGATGTTTTTTGAAGTAGTTACTTTAGCTTCTTTGATAAAATAAATTGAATCATTTTCCTTTTTTGTTGCTTCAGAAAAAACATTCATATCACTTTGTTCAGATCTTGAATTCCAAATTAAAGCTTTTTTTGTATCAAAATTATACCTTAATGAATCAGGGTTAACTTCATCCATACCCTGTTTGAAAATAGGTGTTTGTGTAACATTACCTAAAGAATCAATTATTCTTCCTGCTGATACAACATTATTTTCCCAATCAAATTCAATTATTCCAGCCCTTAGTTCTATATTCATATACTTCAGTTCAGCATTGTCATATAGGAGAATTGTTTTCTTTTTATTATTTATTCTAATAAAACCTTTGGCTTTTCTATTTACTTTGTCAAGTAAAAATTTTTCTTTTTTGATGCTATCATTTTGTATACTATCTATTTCTTTTTCTTGGGATGTAACAAAGAACGGCAATAAAAGAAGAATTATTAAACTTAATGTTTTGATAAAAAATATTCTATGACTGATTTTTATATGCAAATTGAAGAATGATTTTCCAAAATTAATGATAATTTTATAAGGTATGGCTTACAGCAATAATTATAACAGAATTCTAACATTTTTTCTTTTATTATTTTTTGCTTTTAGCTCTAATTCCCAAGAAAATAAATATACAATTGTAATTGATCCAGGTCATGGGGGTAAAGACCCTGGTAATACTGGTAATGGGTATCTTGAAAAAAATATTGCTTTAAAAATAGCATTAGGTTTAGGTCAAGTCTTAGAGAAGAATAGCAATTATAATATCATATACACTAGAGAGGACGACAGATTTATTGATTTGTTTAAAAGAGCACAAATAGCAAATGATGCTAATGCTGATTTATTTATTTCTATTCATTGTGATGCACATAATTCTAATGCTTATGGAGCTGGTACTTTTGTATTAGGTTTACATGCTAATGATAGAAATTTTCAAATTGCTAAAAAAGAGAATTCAGTAATATTTTTAGAGGATAATTATGAACAAAAATATGATGGATTTGATCCAAATAATCCTGAGTCAGTAATTAGCTTGGTTTTGATGCAAGAAGAATATCTTGATCAGAGTATCAACGCAGCAAACTTTATTCAACAATCTTTTGTTAGAAATTTAAATAGAAAAAACAGAAATGTAAAACAAGCTGGTTTTATAGTTTTAAAATATACTTACATGCCAAGTGTATTAGTTGAAACAGGTTTTTTAACAAATAAAAATGAAGGTAAATATTTAAATTCTTTAAAAGGTCAATCAGAAATGTCAATTGCAATAGCTGATGCTATTGATAGATATTTTTCTAATAAAAACAAAGAAATTTCTAAATATGAAATCAATTCTAAAAGTGATATTAATAAAGAAGATCAGTATGTTTTTAAAATTAGAATTGGTGTAGGTTCAAAGTTAATACCTTTAAAAAGTTATAATTTCAATGGATTAAATAATCTCACATTTCAAAAGGAAAATGGATTTTATAAATACTTTTACGAAAAGACATCCAATTATCAAACTGCTTTAAAAAACTTAGGAGTAGCAAAAGGAAAAGGGTACAAAGATTCTTTTATTGTATTGTTCAAAAATGGATTGAAATATAGTTTGGATAAATATTTGACTGAAATAGAAAAATAATCTTCGATAATTTTTAAATTTATAAAATCAAATGAATTTATCTAACGAAATAAAAACAGCAATTTTAGTTCTTTCAGGAATCGTCATGTTTATAATTGGATTCAGTTATTTAAAAAGTAATGATGTTTTTACTGCTGATAGAACTTTCTATGCGATTTATGATGATGTAGAAGGAGTTTCAAAGGGTACTCCTGTAACTATTAGTGGATTTAATGTTGGAAGTATTCAAGACATTGTCTTTTATAGAAATACTGAAAAGTTATTAGTAAAATTTAGAGTTGAAAATAAAATAAATTTTTCAAAGAATAGTATTGCACAGATATATGAAACTGGTCTTATCGGTGGTAAAGCCCTTGCAGTTATTTCTAAACCTGGAATACAAGCAAAATCAGGTGATACTTTAAATTCTGCTGTAGCTCCAGGTTTAACAGAGTTGGTAAATGATAAACTTTCACCACTTCAAGAAAAAATTGAATCAACTTTTGTTAGTGCTGATTCTTTATTAATATCAATAATCAACATTCTAGATCAAGAAACTCAAAATAATATTAAGCTAACTTTTGTGGACTTATCTAATAATATTGAATAAATAAAATTGTCTACTTCAAAAATTGAAAATTTATTGAACGATAATCAAACAAAAATTTCAAACACAATTAATAGTATAAATGAAACAACTTCTAATCTGTCAGAATTTTCTAGTAGTTTTGCTGACTTAGAGCTAATAATTCAAAACTTAAATCAATCCTCAGAAAATCTAAATTCAATTTTATCTGAAATATCGTCAGGTGATGGAACAGTCAATAAATTAATTTACGATGATTCCATGATAAAATCTCTAAATGCTGCAAGTGAAAATATCAGTCTATTACTCGAAGATTTAAGATTGAATCCTAAAAGATATGTTCATTTTTCTTTATTTGGAAAAAAAAATAAAGAGTATGAAAAGAAAGAAAAATAATTTCATATAAATGATATCCTCTATTCTTTTTTCTTTAATACTCATTTTTTCAATTTTATTATTCGTTAGAAATTGCAGAAAATTATACAGAAATATAAATCTAGGAAAAGATATTAATAGATACTATAACTCTAATCTTAGATTTAAAAAAATGATAAGATTAGCCTTTGGT
>JAYNRW010000019.1:0-17753 GCA_038114965.1 Flavobacteriaceae bacterium
ATATATGATTGTCAAGTGGAAATCCTGCCTCATCTGCAGCAATATCAAAACCAACGACTCCATTATCGTAAAATTCGTTTACAAGCTTAACAGTTTCCATGCTCTGTGATTCCGAATAATGACGAAGAGTGCATAATATTAAGCCTGTAATAATCCCAGTTTCTTTAGAGAGTGTATTCATTTTGTTACATAGAATATTAACTACTTCTCTTGAACTTAAACCTTCTTCTATATGTAAAAGAGGAGCAAATCTGATTTCACAATAAATTACATTATCTTCAATTAGCTGATTAAAAAAATCTTCCATTACCAACTCAAGACTCTCTTTTGACTGCATCAATGAAATTGCATTGTCTGCACATTTAATGTATTGTTTTAAGGAACTACAGCTTTTTCCAGCTTTAAAATTATTATTGTAATCGTCAATTGATGTTTCTGGTCTTAGCCTTTTTACAGTCTTATAGCTAAGACTGCAATCTAAATGTATATGAAGTTCTATTTTGGGAAGGCTTTTAAATTTCATTGTATAAACTCTATATTTCTTTTTAGACCTTCAAATTTAGTTCTCTTTACAGGACTGTTTTTAAAAACTGAATTAAAGACTTCATTTGTTAATTCATTCCATTCTTTTTTTGAATAATCAAAAATTTCACTTCTAGGATTAAAAAGCGGTTCATTATGTTTTATTGAAAATTTATTCCAAGGACATACGTCTTGACAAATATCACAACCAAAAATCCAGTCATTAAATTGACCTTTAAATTCATTAGATATTTGATCTTTTAACTCTATAGTTAAATATGAAATGCATTTGTTAGAATCTAGTTTATATGCTTCATATATTGCATCTGTTGGACAAGCATCAATACAGGCTGTACAACTTCCACAATGATCAGTTACTTCATTATCATATTCTAGTTCTAGATCTAATATTATCTCAGCTAAAAAGAAAAAAGAACCAACTTTTTTACTAATTAGATTAGTGTTTTTGCCAATCCATCCTAAACCACTTTTTTTTGCCCAAGCTCTTTCTGAAACAGGTGCTGAATCAACAAAAACTCTTCCATTAATATCACCTATTTGATCTTTAATTTTTAAAACAAATTTTTTTAGTTTATCCTTGATTACAAAATGATAATCTTTTCCGTAAGCATACTTTGAGATTTTTAATGATTTGGGGGGGTTATTTTTGTTAGGAAAATAATTAAAGAGAAGTGAGATAACACTCTTAGAGCCTTCAACAAGCTTTGTTGTATCTAATCTCTTGTCAAAATTTCTTTCCATATAACTCATTTTACCATGGAAATTGTTTTTTAACCAAGTTTCAAATCTATTTGCTTCTGAATCTAAAAAACCTGATTTTGAAATTCCACAAGACATAAATCCTAAATCATTAGAAATAGTTTTTATAAGTTGTGTGTTATATGATTTATTATTTGACACTATGCAAATAGGTTGTTTTGACCAGAAGAATATTCAATATTTAAGTGCTTATAAGCTTTTTCAGTAACCTGTCTTCCTCTGGGAGTACGAACTAAAAAACCCTGTTGAATTAGAAAAGGTTCATAAACCTCTTCAAGGGTTTCAGAAGTTTCTGAAACAGCAGTAGCCAAAGTAGTAATTCCTACAGGGCCCCCTTTAAATTTTTTAATTAGAGTATTTAATAATTTATTGTCCATTTCATCTAAACCATACTTATCTACATTAAGAGCTTCAAGAGAATATTTAGTAATATTTAAATCAATATTGCCATCACCTTTAATTTGAGCGAAATCCCTAACTCTTCTCAGTAATGAATTACTAATTCTTGGTGTACCTCGACTTCTACTTGCTATCTCATCAGAAGCTGAATTATCAATTTTAATATTCAAAATTTTAGCACTTCTTCTAATTATATTTGATAAAGTATCATTATTATAATATTCTAACCTATTGTTAATCCCAAATCTTGCTCTCATCGGAGCAGTTAGTAATCCTGATCTAGTAGTTGCTCCGATTAAGGTAAATTGATTTAAATTAATTTGAACTGATCTTGCATTTGGACCAGATTCAATCATAATATCAATTTTATAATCTTCCATAGCAGAATATAAATATTCCTCAACAACTGGGGATAATCTATGAATTTCATCAATAAACAAAACATCTCGACTTTCTAAACTAGTTAATAAACCAGCTAAATCTCCAGGTTTATCAATAACAGGTCCTGAGGATACTTTTAAAGAGACCCCAAGTTCATTAGCTAAAATATGAGCCAATGTGGTTTTTCCAAGACCAGGTGGACCATGAAGAAGGGTGTGATCTAACGCTTCTGAACGTTGATTTGCAGCTTCAACAAAAATTTTAAGGTTATCAAGAACTTGGCTTTGACCATTAAAATCACTAAAACTTAATGGTCTTAAAGCTTTATCAAATTCTAAATCCTCACTTGAAAAATTATCATTTGTAGGATCTAGATTCTCGTTCATACTCAAATATAGTCAAAAGTTGACTTAAGAATAATTGAAAAAGAAATGACTTAATGCTCTGTGATTTTTTCTCCTTTAGCAATAGGTGTAGTCTGAGGAACAAAATCTTCTTTTTTACCAGGCTTACTGTAATCATATGCCCATCTGTAAACTTCAGGGATTTTACCCGGCCAGTTTCCATGAATATGTTCAACAGGTGCAGTCCATTCCATTGTATTTGATTTCCAAGGATTTTTTTCAGCTTTCTTACCAAAATACATACTATGAATAAAATTATACAAGAAAATAAGTTGAGCTAAACCTGTAATTAATGCAAATACTGTAATTAAAACATTGATATCTGCTAAATCATCAAAATAAGGAAAAGCTGTATTAGTGTAATATCTCCTCGGAAGTCCTGCCATACCAATAAAATGCATTGGAAAGAATATCCCATAAGCACCTATAGCAGTAATCCAGAAATGCACATATCCTAAAGTTTTATTCATCATTCTTCCATAAAGCTTAGGAAACCAATGATATACACCAGCAAATAAACCATACAATGCAGAGATTCCCATTACAAGATGAAAGTGAGCAACTACAAAATATGTGTCGTGTACATTAATGTCTAATGCACTATCTCCTAATATAATTCCGGTTAAACCACCTGTTATGAAGGTAGAAACTAAACCAATTGAAAAAAGCATAGCTGGATTTAATTGTAAGTTACCTTTCCAAAGCGTAGCTATATAATTAAATGCTTTAACAGCTGAAGGAATAGCAATTAAAAGAGTGGTAAATGTAAATACAGACCCTAAAAACGGATTCATTCCTGTTACAAACATATGGTGTCCCCAAACAATAGTAGATAAAAATGCAATTGCTAAAATTGAAGCAACCATAGCTCTATATCCAAAAATAGGTTTTCTCGAATTTGTAGCTATTATTTCAGATGTGATTCCAAGAGCTGGTAGTAAAACAATATAAACTTCTGGATGTCCTAAAAACCAAAATAAATGTTCAAAAAGAACAGGAGATCCACCCTGATAATGCAGAACCTCACCTTGAACAAAAATATCGGATAAAAAGAAAGATGTTCCAAATGATCTATCCATTATTAAAAGTAATGCAGCTGACAATAACACAGGGAATGAAATAACTCCAATAATAGCTGTAACAAAAAATGCCCATATTGTTAGAGGAAGTCTGAACATAGTCATTCCTTTTGTTCTAAGATTTAATACAGTCACTATATAATTTAAAGAACCTAATAAAGAAGATGCAATAAAAAATGCCATTGAAACTAACCATAGTGTCATTCCTGCACCAGAACCAGGTTGAGTTTGAGGAAGAGCACTTAGTGGAGGATATATTGTCCATCCAGCAGCTGCAGGGCCAGCTTCAACAAAAAGAGAAGCAACCATAATTACACTTGATATAAAAAATAACCAATACGCAATCATGTTTAGGAAACCTGAAGCCATATCTCTAGCACCAATTTGAAGAGGAATTAATAGATTACTAAAAGTTCCGCTCAATCCAGCAGTAAGAACAAAAAACACCATAATTGTACCGTGAATTGTTACTAATGCTAAATATATATTTGGATCCATGACTCCATCAGGAGCCCATCTATCTCCTAAAAATATTTCAAAAACTGAAAATGATTCCTCAGGCCATGCTAATTGAATTCTAAATAACAAAGACATCAAAACACCAATAACACCCATTACTAAAACACCAGTAACGAAGTATTGCTTTGCAATCATTTTGTGATCTTGACTAAAGACCCATTTAGTTATAAAAGTTTCTTTGTGATGATGATGATCATCATGATTTTCTACATTATTGTTTACAGCAGCGGACATATTTATAATTTATTGAATAACCTCAGAAAATGTTTTCTGATCGTTTAACCATTTATTAAAATCTTTTTCAGACTCTACAACAATCTTCATTTGCATGTTGTAATGTGAAGCTCCACAAATTTTTGCGCAAAGAAGTAAATAATCAAATTGATATGGTTCTAACGGCTCCTCACCTTTAGCTATCAACTCTTGACTATTATCATATCTAATTTTATTAATTCTATTAACTTTTGCAACCACATCTGGATTTAATCTCATATCAGCTGTAGTTGTAGTTGGTGTAAAAGAAAATTCAGTAATCATTCCAGGAACACAATTCATTTGAGCTCTAAAGTGAGGCATATAAGCTGAATGTAAAACATCCTGAGATCTAATTTTAAAAATTACTTTCCTATCCACAGGCAAATGAAACTCTTGAGTAACAACAACATCATCCAAACCATTAGGATCTGAAGAATCAATACCTACAGAATTTCTTCCATCAAAATCATTTAAAAATCTAACATTAGCATCACCAAGAACATTATCATCACCTGCATAACGAGCTTTCCAATTCCATTGCTGAGCATATAATTCAACGACTAAAGCATCTTCATCTTCATCAAAATTCATTATATCAGACCAAGTTGTCATTCCATATAATATTAAAGCAAAAAGAACAATGGCTGGAATTACAGTCCAAACTAATTCTAGTTTATTATTGTGTGTAATAAATGATGCTTTTCTACCATTAATGCCCCTGTATTTGTAAGCAAAATAATGTAATAGAGCTTGAGTTACAGTTTGAACAATAAATATAATTATGAACGATATAATTAAGAGTGTGTCATAAGTATAACCATGTTCCGAAGCTGATTCTGGCAGAAGAACCTTAGTGTAAGAAACAAAAGAATAAATAGTAACCAAATAAATGAATACCAAGAAAGCAAACATTAATTTACCTTGAAGGTCATTATCTTTTTCAGATGCTACTTGAGAATCATCTTTTTTTGCTCCAAGATTTGAAATTTCAAAAATCTTTGTTATTTGCCAAACTGATATTGCCAACAAAGTAACTGCTATTATTGAAAGTAATACTGTCATTATATATTATCTTTTATCATAAATTAATAAACAAATTTTTCGCTTTCTTTATTTAGAGGATCACCTGTAGCTTCTAAAGGTGCCTTAGTTAATGAATCAAAAACAATGTATATAAATAATCCTGCAAAAAACATTACTGATCCAAGCTCAGGGATTCCAAAAGACCACTGATCACCAACAGCTGAAGGCATGATCATATTAAACACATCCATGTAATGTCCAATTAAAATAATTATACCTGCTGTTACTATAATCCAATTCAATCTCTTAAAATCTGAGTTAATTAGTATAAGGAATGGTAATATGAAGTTCATTACCAACATTCCAAAAAATGGAATTTGATAATCTTCAAGTCTGGTTATAAAGTAAGTAACTTCTTCAGGGATATTAGCATACCAAATTAACATAAATTGTGAAAACCATAAATAAGCCCAAAATACACTGAAGCCAAACATGAATTTAGCTAAGTCATGTAAGTGATTATGATTAATCTTTTCTAAATAACCTAATGATTTTAAAAATATTATCATAATAGCAATTACAGTAATAGCTGAAACAACCATACTAGCAAAAACATACCATCCAAATAATGTACTAAACCAATGAGGGTCGATTGACATAATCCAATCCCATGACATCATAGATTCAGTAACAATAAAAAATGCTAAGAATCCTGCAGATAGCTTAAAGTTCTTTACATGATTTGAAATATCACTTGAATTATCTTGTGCAATTGAAAATTTTCTGGAAAAATATCTATAGAGAGACCAACCAGCCAAATAAAAAACTCCTCTTGCTAAGAAAAATGGAACATTAAGATATCCACTTTTGGCTTTAATAATTTTATCATGTTCAACAACCTCAGGATCCATCCAAATAAACAAATGATTAAAGTGTAGAGCTGATAATAAAAGTATAACTAAGACAATTATACCACCTGGAAGTAAATATCCAGTAATACCTTCCATAACTCTAAATAATAATGGAGACCATCCAGCTTGAGCAGCTCTTTGAATTGCATAAAATGCAAGGGTACCAAGTGAAATCATAAAAAAGAAAAAAGCTGCTACGTATACTGCAGCCCATGGTCTATTAGCTAACTGATGAAAAACATGCTCATCATGTGACATTTCATGACCTTCTGAATGTTCTGAATTATGTTCTTTAGAAGACTCTATCATTGAAGAATGTGCTTCTCCAGGATAATCATGATTTGATGCATGATCGTCACCATGGTGTGAGTTTGCAATAATTTCTTTTGCTTCTTCAATTGTACTAGGAGCAGAATAAAAACCAAAAGCTATTCCTAATAAACCTAAAATTATTAGAGCTAACGAAAAGATTTTTATTTTTTTAGTTAATACAAACATTCAAACTATTTTTTTAATTCATTTCTTAAGTCCATAACATATTGTGAAATTTTCCACCTCTCATCTCGATCAACTTGTGATGCGTGAGATCCCATTAAATTTATTCCATACATCAAAACATGATATATACTTCCTTCTGTAATATCTCTATCTGCATAACTTGGAATTCCTAAGAACTTTTCTCTAGTCATTAAAATTCCTTGTCCATCACCTTTAGAACCATGACAGACTGAACAATAAATTTCATAAAGTTCTTTACCTGTTTTAACACTTTCTTCTGTTCTTTGGATTGGAGATTTTAAATTTAATTTAGCAAGCTCATAACCTTCATTTGAGTCTTCATACTCATAGGGTTCCCATCCTCTAGAAATTGTTCCTTCAACTGGTTTCTGCGCTTCAATCCCGTTGGCAAATGCAGATGATTCTGAATAAGTATCATAACCAACAGATTCATACATATTTGGGAAAAATTGATAGTTAGGTTTTGATGAATCAAAACATGAAACTAAAGACAGAGATAATAATATGTATATATAATTAATTTTATTCATCTTTATTTTTAACTATATCAATTTTAAATATGTCCGTTTTATTGACTTTTGATTTAAGCTCTTTTTCATTATCACTTACAGGAATTTGAACTAAAAACTTATCATCAGTTGTTTCTGGGATTGGATTTTCAGCTTCCTTGAAAGGCCAAAGTCTACTTCTAAGATAAAATGTAATAACCATTAAGTGAGCCGAGAAGAAGACAGTTAATTCAAACATGATAGGCACAAATGCTGGCATATTTTCTATAAAACTAAAACTAGGTTTCCCTCCAATATTTTGAGGCCAATCTACAATCATAATATAATTCATCATAAAAATTGCAAATGCAAATCCAATACAACCATATATAAAACCTGCTATTGATATTCTTGTAGGTTCTAATCCTAAAGCTTTATCTAATCCATGAACAGGAAATGGAGTAAAAACATCTTCGATATAGACTCCTTCTTTCTTTAGAAACTTAACAGCATCTAAAAGCTTATCATCATCATCATATATAGCATGTAAAAATTTATTTGCCATTTTTATCTCTCATTTTTTTATAATTATCACCAGATGATTTTAAAATTGTTTTGACCTCTGCCTGAGCAATAACTGGAAAAGTTCTCGCATAAAGAAGAAATAAAACAAAGAAAAAACCAATAGTTCCTATGAAAATACCAATATCTACAAACGATGGAGAAAACATAGTCCAAGATGATGGTAAATAGTCTCTGTGTAAAGAAGTAACAATAATCACAAATCTTTCAAACCACATTCCAATATTTACTACAATAGAAATCACGAAAGAGAATATTATGCTAGTTCTTAATTTTTTAAACCACATAAGCTGTGGAGAAAAAACATTACAAGTCATCATTGCCCAATAAGCCCACCAGTAAGGACCAGTAGCTCTATTCAAAAATGCATATTGTTCGTATTCAACTCCTGAATACCATGCAATAAAAAGCTCCGTTATATATGCACAGCCAACTATAGAGCCTGTAATCATTATTACAATATTCATAAGTTCAATATGTTGGAGTGTAATATAATCTTCAAGGTTACAAACTTTTCTCATTACAATAAGTAATGTATTCACCATTGCAAAACCAGAGAATATAGCTCCAGCAACAAAATAAGGTGGAAAAATTGTAGTATGCCAACCAGGAATTACTGATGTAGCAAAGTCAAATGATACAATAGTATGAACTGACAATACAAGAGGTGTAGCTAAACCAGCTAATACAAGTGAAATTTCTTCAAATCTTTGCCAATCTTTAGCTCTACCACTCCAACCAAAACTAACAAGGCTATAAATTTTCTTTTGAAAAGGCTTAACTGCTCTATCTCTAATCATTGCAAAGTCAGGAAGAAGACCTGTCCACCAGAATACTAGTGACACTGTCAAATAGGTTGATATTGCAAAAACATCCCATAAAAGAGGTGAATTAAAATTAACCCATAATGAACCAAATTGATTAGGTATTGGTAATACCCAATACGCCAGCCAAGGTCTTCCCATGTGAATAAGAGGAAATAAACCTGCTTGCATAACTGAAAAAATTGTCATAGCCTCAGCAGACCTATTGATACCCATTCTCCATTTTTGTCTAAAGAGAAGCAAAACAGCAGAGATAAGTGTACCAGCGTGCCCAATTCCAATCCACCAAACAAAATTTGTAATATCCCAAGCCCATCCAACAGTTTTATTTAATCCCCATACTCCAATTCCTGTAGATATTGTATATATCATACATCCAACACCCCACATAAATAAAACAAGAGAAATTGAAAAAACAATCCACCATTGCTTATTGGCTTTACCTTCAATTGGCTTGGCTACATCAACAGAAATCTGATGATAAGTTTTATTACCAGTAACTAAAGGCTTTCGAATTGGTGCTTCGTAATGAGATGCCATCTATATACTTTTATTTTTATCAATATTTCTAACCTTTGTATGATAAAACACATTAGGTTTTGTTCCTACATATTCAAGAAGGTGGTATACTCTATCATCTTGCTTTCTTTTATATACTTCACTTTCTTTATTATTTATATCTCCAAATTGAAGAGCACCAGTTGAACATGCTGCAGAACATGCAACAGCATCATTAAACTCATTTTTTTCAACTTCTCTTCCTTCATTTTTAGCTTTCAATATAACAGACTGAGTCCCTTGTATACAGAAAGAACATTTTTCCATAACTCCTCTTGATCTTACAACTACATCTGGGTTGAGAACCATTTTTCCTAAATCATCATTCATATGGAAATCAAATTCATCATTATTATTATACAAGAACCAATTAAATCTTCTTACTTTATAAGGACAGTTGTTTGCACAATACCTAGTTCCAACACATCTGTTATATGCCATATGATTTTGACCCTGTCTACCGTGAGATGAAGCAGCAACTGGACAAACAGTTTCACATGGAGCGTGATTACAATGCTGACACATCACAGGTTGGAAAACAACCTGAGGATTATCGCTTGGTTCTTCCATTTCTCCAAAAATTGAGAGTGATTCACCTAAGCCTGAAATATTTTCTTTCTTTTCAATATCTGATGAAAAATCAGCTTCAGAAGAATAATACCTATCAATTCTTAGCCAGTGCATATCTCTAGATTTTCTGACTTCTTCTTTTCCAACTACAGGAACATTATTTTCCGCATGACAAGCAATTACACATGCGCCACAACCAGTACATGCGTTTAGATCAATAGATAAATTAAAATGATGACCAATTGATCTATCAAATTCATCCCACATATCAACCTCCTTGGAATTAACAGGTGTTTCAATATGATTTTTAGACACTTTTGGAATAGGGTTCCAATATTCTTTATCTTTTGTGTTAAATATGTCTAATGTAGTTTCCTTAATTATATCTCCTCTACCCATTAGAGTATTATGCAACTGTACGCATGCAAACTCATGAATTTCATATACTGATGATAATGTAACTTTTTGAGATTTTGAAAAATCTTTGTAAAACTTAAAAGCATTAACACCAGTTTTCATTTCATCCTTAATTCCAATCTCTCTTCCATATCCTAAGGCTAAACCAACAGTTCCTTTTGCCTGACCTGGTTGAATAATTACAGGGACTTTTAATTCAGTTTCATTAAGCTTTAATAAAGCATAATTACTATTCAAAGCTCCGTTTGATTCATTATAATTTTTTAAACCAATTTTTTCAGCATCAAATTTTGAAACAGTTATATAATTATCCCACGAAACTCTGGTCAAAGGATCTGGAAATTCTTGTAACCAGGGATTGTTAGCTTGTTGCCCATCACCCATTCCAATTTTAGAGTACAAAATCAAATCATATCCATCATTATTGACAGATGATAACTCAGATATGTACGTAGAATATTGTAGATTATTATAATTTAACTTAACACTACTTTTTGAAGAATAAACTCCATCGTGTAAAGAAGAGTTCCATTTTTTAGATGAGTCCAAAATATTGTTTTTCCAATTCTCTTTGATTTCATCATAGAAAGAACTTTCGGAGTCAGACCAACTCAATAGACAATCCTCAAACTGTTTTGTGTCAAATAGAGGTTTAATTGTTGGTTGTGTTAAACTGTATTCACCATTGATAAATTCAAAATCTCCCCAAGATTCTAATTGATGGGGAGTGGCTGCAACGTGTGAAGAACACATAGCAGTTTCATCAATTTTCATTGAAAAAGTAACACTAAAATTTAATTTTTTTAAAGCTTCAGCAAAATCCTTTGAATCAGATAATGTGTAACAAGGATTTACACCACTCATTATTAATCCTTTAATATCTCCTTTTATTATTCTATCTAAAAGGCTATTTACTTTAGAATCACTACCATTTCTGACTAAAGAAACTTTAGTATCACTTTTTACGTTAGAATTTAATAAATCATTAATTCTATTAGTAATTATTTGAGCACTTAAATCATCCAATCCACAAACAACAACAGACTTTGAAGAATTAGAAAGTAGGTGTTCAGCAGTGTAATTTACTTTCTTTACTAGCTCATCTGAAATAGATTGAGTTGAGCTAGAATCACCTGAAATTTTTTTGTACAAGTGAGCTAAAAACAATTTTTGGTCACCAACCGATAAAGGAATTCTCAAATCTGCATTCGATCCAGTAATCGACATGTTTGATTCAATTTGTATATGTTTAGACATAGAAGCTTTTCCATTATTTTTATTTGGAATTCTCCCTTTGACATAATCATGATCATAATTTGAACCTTGCCAATCACCTAAAAAATCTGCACCTATAGAAACAATACATTTAGCATTTTGAAAATCATAATAAGGAAGTGCTCTCAACCCATACATTAACTCGTGTGCATCTAGTGTTGCAGATTCTGAAATTGAATCATACTCAATATGTTCAACATTAGGGTATTTACTAATGAATTCGGAAATAATTTTTTTGCTAGTTGGACTGTTAACAGTTGATGTTAAAAGGACAACTGGCTGATTAAGTGATTTTAATGAATTTAATTGAGCTTTAATATTATTGTTAAAGTTCTCCCACGAAACATCTTCCTGATTAATCGTTGGTCCTTGAACTCTACCACTATCGTATAGACTTAGAACCGAAGCATTTAGTCTTGCATTTGCATATCCATTGTAAGAAGATAATTTATTATTTTCGATTTTAATAGGCCTGCCTTCTCTTGTTTTAACAAGCACATTTGCTGAGTCAAAACCATCAAATAATGTTGTAGCATAATAGTTAGCAATACCAGGAATAATTCTATCAGGCTGAACAACATATGGTACGGATTTATGAACTGGTCCTTCACAGCTTGCAAGTACAGCAGCTGTTGTACTAAAGCCCAAATACTTTAAAAAATCTCTTCTATTTGTATCAGCGTTGTTAACTGAATCGTTTGAAAAAATATTTTCTTCAATAGGAAGTTTTTCAACAAACTCATCGTGTCTAATTTTATCAAGGCCATCATTAGGCTTTAATTCAACTTCGCTTTTCCAATATTTTTTTTCTTGACTCATTTAATCAAAATTTAATAATGGCATTTACCACATTCCAGTCCACCCATTTGAGCAGCAGTTAATTTTTCAACTCCATATTTCTTAGACAATTCTTTGTGAATTTTTGTATAATATTCATTGTCTTTTACTTTAATATCAGACTCTCTATGACAATTAATACACCAACCCATGGTTAAAGAAGAATGCTGATAAACAATCTCCATTTCCTCAATGGGACCATGACATTCTTTACAATCAATGCCTGCAACATTTACATGTTGAGAATGATTAAAGTAAACAAAATCAGGAAGGTTATGTATTCTAACCCACTTCACAGGTTCTGTTTCACCAGTATAAGTTCTGCTCTGTTCATCCCATCCAACAGCTTTGTATAATTTTTTTATTTCGTTAGTGTAAAAGTCTTTTGTGTATCCCTTTTCAAGATCTTCTTCTCCATTGTATTCAGCAATATTTTC
Organism: Flavobacteriaceae bacterium; assembly: GCA_038114965.1. Taxonomy (GTDB): domain Bacteria; phylum Bacteroidota; class Bacteroidia; order Flavobacteriales; family Flavobacteriaceae; genus Eutrophosalina. The sequence continues at coordinate 12,781 of JAYNRW010000019.1, forward strand.
ATGACAATTCATACATACATTGAGAGAGGGTATTCCCGAATGTTTAGACTTTCTGGCAGAAGAATGACAATATTGACAATCGATTTGGTTGTCCCCAGAATGAATTTTATGAGAATAATGAATTGGTTGAACAGGCATGTAACCCTGATCAATACCAATTTGCATCATCCATCCATATGCAAAATATGCACTTGAAAGTAAAAAGAATATCACTGAACAAAATACTAAAAACTGATTTTTTATAAATAATTTCCAAACTGGAACTTTAAAAACCGGTTTAGGCTCTTCAAACTCAATTCCATTTTTCTTTGCTATTGCTTTTAGAGTTTTATTAACCATAAATAGCATGGTTACAAGAACTAAAAGAATTATAACAAGAACAATCAGGATTATGTCAGTTGAAACTGAACCTCCTTCAGACGATTGTGAAGCAGATATGGTTGTTGCAACAGCAGCAACCGGTTCAGGCTTATAATCAGTGTAAGCAAGAATATTATCAATATCCATGTTAGAAAGCTGAGGAAATGCGTTCATTGCAGCTTTGTTATATTCCTCCCAAATTGCAACTGCTCTTTCATCACCAGCTTTAATCATCGCTGAACTATTTTTAATCCAACTATACAGCCATTCTTTTTCATATTTTGCTGAAACACCTGCCAATGCAGGTCCAATAAGATTTTTATTAAGCTTATGACAAGCCGCACAATTAGCGTTAAATAAAGACTTTCCTTTAGCAATATCAACATCTTGTGAATAAGCATTAAAAGAGAAAGAAAAAACTAAAAATAAAAGCGCTAAAAATTTAGACACGGAAAGTTTCTTGAAAGATTGATTTAGATGTTTGTTTTTTATAGTTTCCAACAATTAAAAAATTGCTTGATTTTAGGACACAAAAATAATAAAGAATAACCAGACAAAAAATATATTTTCGATCTATTTTTCAATTTTTAACATTTCTAAATAAGGGGGTTTTTTTGATCATATTTTTTTCAAAATAATTGTATCGTATTTTATAAAAACTAAAGAATTATATTTGTCTTAATGAGTCGTAAAATTTTATTTCTAAGTTGTCTGTTTTTTTGTTCTATAACATTTTCACAATCAGACAAATACAACTTGAAAAATGATTCAAAATTTGATAGCATTCTCAAAATAAAAAAAAGAGTAGATAAGAAAATTTTTGATGAAAATTATTATTCAATTCAAGTTTTTAGTGGAGGATACAATATGGGAGATTCTATATCTAAATATGTAAATGAAAAATATTTGGGTGATAGTATTTATTTTTATTTTGAGACACCTAACTACAAGGTTCGAATTGGAAAATATAAATCAAAGATTGAAGCTGAGAAAAAATTAAAAGAAATTAAAAAAGAATTTAAATCAGCATTTGTTTTTAAACCTTCAAAATAAACAATTATTTTTTTAGAGTCTTTTTGACTTTGAGCTCGTTAAAACATTCTAAAGTGTCTCCAATTTTAATATCGTTGTAGTTTTTAAGTTGAATTCCACAATCATAACCTTTTGAGACTTCTTTTACATCATCTTGAAACCTTTTTAAAGATGCAAGCTCAGTAGTAGAAATTACAATACCTTCTCTAATTAATCTAACTTTAGATTTTCTAAGAATTTTTCCATTCATAACCATACAACCAGCAATTGTTCCAACTTTAGATATTTTAAATGTTTCTCTAATTTCAGCAGAACCAGTAACCTCCTCTCTTAACTCAGGAGATAGCATGCCTTCGATAGCGTCCTTTAAGTCATTTATTGCATCATAAATAATTGAATAATTTCTAATATCAACTTCCTCCTTATCAGCTATTGACCTGGCATTACCAGTTGGCCTTACATTAAATCCAATTACTATTGCTTCGGAAGCAGAAGCAAGCAAAATATCTGATTCAGTAATTGCACCAACAGCTTTATGAACAATATTTACATGAATTTCGTCAGAAGATAATTTTTGAAATGAATCTGAAAGCGCTTCAACAGAACCATCAACATCACCCTTTAAAATTATATTAAGTTCTTTAAAATCGCCAATAGCAATTCTTCTTCCAATTTCATCAAGTGTTATATGTTTTTGAGTTCTAACACTTTGCTCTCTTACTAGTTGTGTTCTTTTAGCTGCAATTTGTTTAGCTTCTTTCTCATCAGCAAATACATTAAACTTATCTCCAGCTTGCGGAGCACCATCAAGTCCTAAAACAGAAACTGGCATTGAAGGACCAGCTGTTTTAATTTGGTTTCCTCTTTCATCATATAAAGCTCTAACTTTACCGCTGTACTGTCCAGCTAAAACATAATCACCAATTTTAAGAGTTCCAGCTTGAACTAGTAAAGTAGAAATATATCCCTTGCCTTTATCAAGTCTAGCTTCAATCACTGAACCATTTGAAAATTTATTAGGATTTGCTTTCAACTCAAGCATTTCTGCTTCTAAAAAGATTTTTTCCATTAATTCATCAACACCTGTCCCTTTTAAAGCAGAAATATCATGCGATTGAATTTTACCACCCCAATCCTCAACCAACAAATTCATTCCTGATAATTTTTCCTTTATTTTGTCAGGGTTTGCAACATCTCTATCAATTTTATTTATAGCAAAAACTATTGGAACATTAGCTGCTTGGGCATGACTTATAGCTTCTTTTGTTTGGGGCATAATATCATCATCAGCCGCAATCACTATAACTACAATATCAGTAAGTTGAGTTCCTCGAGCTCTCATAGCAGTAAATGCTTCGTGACCAGGGGTATCTAAAAATGTAATTTTATTACCATTTTTAAGTTTAACATTATAAGCTCCAATATGCTGAGTAATACCACCTGATTCACCAGCGATAACATTTTCTTTTCTAATATAATCTAGAAGTGAAGTTTTACCATGATCAACATGTCCCATTACTGTAACTATTGGTGGTCTAGGTAATAAATCCTCAGGAGAATCAGAAGTTTCCTGAATTGATTCTTCAATTTCAGCAGTCACAAAATCAACTTCGTAACCAAACTCATCGGCTACAACGGAAAGAGTTTCTGCATCTAGTCTTTGATTCATAGTTACCATTATTCCTAGAGACATACATGCAGAAATAATATCATTTCCAGAAACTTCCATCATTGTAGCAACCTCACCGACTGTAATGAATTCTGTTACTTGAATAACTTTCTTATCAGCTTCAATTTGTTCCTCCTCTTCAAACCTTTTTTTATGCGTATCTCTCTTTTCTTTTCTATACTTAGCTGCTTTAGATTTTGATGATTGTAGTTTTTCTAATGTATCTTTTATTTGTTTTTGAACCTCATCATCAGAGGGTGATAAAGAAGTCACTTTGCTTCTTTTTTTAATATCTGATATATTTTTTGAGCTATCTTTTTGACCGACTACATCTTTAGCTATTCTTCTTCGCTTTCTTTTAGATTTTGAGCTTTCATCTTCAGATTCAGGCTTTTTAAACTTTTCTAGATCAATTTTTTCTCCAGTTTTCTTTAAACCAGAAAGTTTTTCATACTTAGTTTGAATCTTCGATTTTTTTTCATCACTTTTTGAATCTTCTAAATCAACAGATGATTGGATTTTCTCGTTATTTACAATAGGATCTTTTGGTTTATCCTCTTTCTTTTTATCTAGGTTTATTTCACCAACCTTTTTAAACTGGTGAAAAGATGATCTAGAAGTGATTGTTCCACTTTTAGTTTTTTCCTCTTTCTCTTGTTCAAACTTAATTCTTAACTCCTCTTTCTCTTTTTGTTTTTCTTCAATTAAGTCGTGTGATTCAACTCTACTAGATCTATCAGAACTGAACTCAGCAAGAAGCAAATCGTATTGAGCTTGAGAAATTTTAGTAGTAGGTCTTGCCTCAATTTCATGCCCATTCGATGAAAGAAACTCTACAACTCTTTCAAGAGAAATATTGAATTCTCTAATTACTTTATTTAATCTTATTTTATTTACTTCACTCATTAATTTTCTTCAAACTCTTCACTCAAAATTTTCCTTACATCAACAATAGTTTCTTCTTCTAAATCAGTTCTTTTGACAAGGTCATCTATGTCTTGTTCTAATATACTTTTAGCTGTGTCTAACCCAACTTTTTTAAATTCATCAATAATCCAAGAATCAATTTCATCAGAAAATTCAGTAAGCTCAACATCTTCCTCTGAACCTTCTCTAAACACATCGATTTCATAACCAGTTAATTGACCAGCTAATTTAATATTATACCCTCCTCTTCCGATTGCTTTAGAAACCTGATCAGCATCTAAATAAACTTGAACAGTTTTATTATCATCATCAATTTTTAATGATGTAATTTTAGCAGGGCTTAAAGCTCTAGTTATATATAATTGAGTATTGTTAGTGTAGTTAACTACATCAATATTTTCATTACCTAATTCTCTAACAATTCCATGAATTCTAGAACCTTTCATTCCAACACATGCTCCAACAGGATCAATTCTATCATCATAAGAATCAACTGAAACTTTTGCTTTTTCACCAGGAACTCTAACAACTTTTTTTATGTTGATAAGGCCATCAAAAACTTCAGGTATATCTTGCTCAAAAAGCTTTTCTAAAAATTTAGGTGAAGTTCTAGACATAATAATTGCAGGCTTTGTTCCTTTAAGTTCAACCGATTCAATAATACCTCGAACTGAATCACCTTTTCTATAAAAATCTGAAGGAATTTGTCTGTCCTTTGGCATTATAATTTCATTACCATCATCGTCTAAAAGAATCACTACGTTGTGTCTTATGTGATGAACTTCTGCAGTATAAATTTCACCAACTAAATCAATAAATTGCTTATAAATAATTCCATTATCATGTTCATGAATTTTAGCAACTAGATTTTGTCTTAAAGACAAAACAACCCTCCTACCTAAGTCGACAAGCTTGAACTCTTCAGAAACATCTACACCAACCTCAAAAACAGGATCAATTTTTCTAGCTTTGGTTAATCATAATT
>JAYNRW010000020.1:0-1948 GCA_038114965.1 Flavobacteriaceae bacterium
ATCAAAGAGTATTAGACAAGATATTTATAATATTTATGGTTTTGTAAGATTTGCTGATGAGATTGTTGATACATTTCATGATTATGATAAAAAAGAGCTTCTTAATAGATTTATAGATGAGTTAAATTTTTCATTAAAAAACAAAATTAGTACAAATCCAATTTTAAATTCCTTTCAGCACACTGTAAATAAGTACAATATAGATTATGGATTAATAGATTCTTTCTTAAAAAGCATGAAAATGGATTTAAAAAAAATCAAATATAATTCTGAAAAAGAATATAAGGAATACATTTATGGTTCAGCCGACGTTGTTGGGTTAATGTGCTTAAAAGTTTTTGTTAGTGGTGATGAAGAAACCTTTAAAAAATTAAAGCCAAGTGCAATGGCACTCGGGAGTGCTTTTCAAAAAGTTAACTTTCTACGTGATTTGAATGCTGATTTTCATGACTTAAATAGAACTTATTTTCCAAACTTAGACTTTAAAGATTTTGATGATCAATCAAAAATGTTAATAATGGAAGACATTGAAAATGATTTTAGAAAAGCTCTCAAAGGTATTTATGAACTTCCTAACAATTCTAAATTTGGTGTTTATGCTGCATATAAATATTATAGAAGATTATTAGTTAAATTAAAAAGAACATCCTACATGAAGATAAAAAATGAAAGAGTTCGTGTCCCAAACTATCAAAAAGTTGATGTTTTAGCAAGATCGTACGTAAGATACAGGTTGAATATTCTATGATGGAAAACTTTTTATGGATATTGTCTTTAATCGGTGCATTTTCTATAATGGAATTTATGGCATGGTTTACACATAAATACATTATGCACGGTTTCTTATGGGTTTTACATAAAGATCATCATAAAAAAGATCACAAATCTTGGTTTGAAAGAAATGATACGTTTTTTCTTTTTTATGCAGTTGTAAGTATGCTTTTTGTTATTTCTTGGTCTGATTATGGCTTTTTCTATGGCCTTCCAATTGCGATTGGAATTTTTTTATATGGACTCACATATTTCTTGGTACATGATATTTTTATACATCAGAGATTTAAAATTTTTAGAAAGATTGACAATAAATACGCAAGGGGTGTTAGAAGGGCTCATAAAATTCATCACAAGAACATTAATAAAGAAGGAGGAGAATGTTTTGGAATGCTTTTCGTTCCAAAAAAATATTTTAAATAAGAGTCATTTTAGCTGCAGCTTCAGCGCAATCATATCCTTTATTACCATGTTTACCTCCACTTCGTTCAATAGCTTGTTGAAAATTATCGTCTGTTAATAAACATAAAATCACTGGACAACCATCAGTAATATTGATATCTTTTATTCCATCACAAACTGATTGAGAAATAAAGTCAAAATGTTTGGTTTCACCTTTAATTATACTACCTACAGCAATAATGGCATCTAAATCATATTTTCTTCTCATATTTGCACATCCATAAATTAATTCAAAACTACCTGGAACTACATGATGTAGTATATCTTTTTTATTTAAACCAATAGTATCAAAAAAATCAAATGCACCATCTAATAAACGATTAATAATTTCAGAGTTCCATTCAGAAGATACTATACCAAAACGTTTAGATTTTACTGATTTTAAGTAATCCTTGTCAAAGGAAGGTTTAAATTGAGAAGACATTTTATTCTACTTGAGCTAACTTGATTTCAATTTCGCTTGCTTGTTGAGAGTCAGGATAATCTTCTTTTATTTCCTGAAAAAACTTTCTTGCTTTAGATTTCTTATTTAACTCAAGAGCAATGTTTCCAGATTTCATTAATAGAAGTGGTTTAATAAAGGTATTATCAGAGGCTTCAGATAAAGCTTTTTCATAATAATTAAGTCCATCATCCAATTGATCTAACTGTATAAAAGAATCACCGATAGTAGAAAGAGCTAATGCACTTAAAATTTGATCATTCGAGCTAAAAT
>JAYNRW010000020.1:1958-17490 GCA_038114965.1 Flavobacteriaceae bacterium
ATATTTATCTAAGTTAAAATATGCTATTCCAGAGTAATATGATGAAAGATTAGCAGCAGGTGTTCCCGAATAATTTTCAATAATATCAATAAAACCAAATTTACCATCTGCACCTTCTAAAGAAAGTTGAAACAATGAATCTGATGAATCATCATCTGTATTAACAGCTTGATTGAAATATTTTTGTGCAGTAAAAATTTCAAGATTAGCTTCATTGACTTTAGGTTCTAAAATAAACTTATTGTATCCAAAGAAAAGAACAAAAAATAATACTAAGACTGAGATTGCACCAATTAAATATTTTTGATATTTACTAACAAAAATTTCAGTTTTTGAAGCACCTTCATCTAACGACTCAAACACTTGTTTAGTTGAGCTCAAACTAGCATTTGAATTAGATTTAGATATATTTTTTCTCGATCTTTTTTTGTAAGTAGCCATAACTCAGGCAAAAATAAAATTTTATTCTAATCAACAAGGATAATTAATTAATTATTTTATTTAATTTACAACAAGATTTTAAAGAGTAATGATTTCTAATTTCATTAATAAAATATCGATTATAAACTATAAAAATATAGAGGACAAAGAATTTGTATTTGATAATAAAATCAATTGTTTAGTTGGTAATAACGGAGTTGGAAAGACAAATATTCTAGATTCGATTTTTCATTTATGTATAGGAAAAAGCTACTTTAATTTAAGAAATGATCAAATAATAAATAAAAAAAATGATTTTATGTTGATTGAAGGAGATTTTGTATGTAATGATAAAAATGAAAAAATTGTTTGTAGTATAAAAAGAGGTGGAAAAAAAGTTTTAAAAAGAAACAACAAAGCATATAAAAAACTTTCTGGTCATTTAGGTCTTATTCCTGTAGTTTTAATATCACCCTACGATACTGACCTGATTAATGATGGTAGTCTTGAAAGAAGAAAATTTATTGATAGTATAATTTCTCAAAACAATAAAACTTACTTGAATCAACTAATTGATTATAATAAAATTATTCAGAATAGAAATAAATTATTAAAAAATTCAAATTACAATACTAAATCAAACCTGGAAATGATCGATGTATATGATGAAGAGTTGATTAAATTATCAAGTCCTATTCATGAAATTAGAAAGTCATTTATAGATGAATTTGAGCCTTACTTTATTGAAAAATATAAACAAATTTCCTCAGAGGCTGAATATGTTTCAATATCATATAAAAGTGATCTACATGAAAAGAGCATGAAAGAGCTTTTAAAAGATTCCTTGAAAAAAGATTTTATACTCCAATATACAAGCTCAGGAATTCATAAAGATGATTTGATTTTTAATATTGATAGTTACAGTATTAAAAAATTTGGTAGTCAAGGACAACAAAAATCATTTATTATAGCTCTAAAACTTGCACAATTTGAATATCTAAAAGAAAAAACAGGCAGTTCCCCTATTCTATTAATGGATGATATATTTGATAAGTTAGATTTTAATAGGGTAAAAAATATAGTTAATATTGTTAATGATACTAGCTTTGGTCAATTATTTATTTCTGATACTGATAGGGACAGGGTCGAAAAAATTTTAAATACCTTAAATTTATCTTCAAAAATTTTCAATTTATGAAAAGAACATTCAAAACGAATAAAATGGAAAGTATGATTGATAATTTTTTAAATCAGAAGAAGATTTCAGATGGAATTTTCAATGTAAAAATAAATGAAGCATGGAAAAATTCTGTTGGAAATAAAATATATAAGTACACAAAATCAATTTACTATAAAAATGGAAATCTTTTTATACAAGTTGATAATCCAATATTAAAGCAAGAGATAATTTACAGTAAAGGAGCTATTATAAAGCTCTTAAATAAAGAAATCAAACAAGATCTAATTAAGAAAATTATTCTTAGATAAAGTTCTTAGTTTGGAAAATGAAAAGCTGACTCAATTTCTGCATTTTCATTGCTATCAGATCCATGAACTGAGTTTTCCCCTTTTGATATAGCGTACTTAGCTCTTATTGTACCTTCTTTTGCATTTTCAGGATCTGTATCACCAATTAAATTTCTAAATTCTGAAACAGCATTTTCCTTCTTAAGAACAGCAGCAACTATTGGGCTTCTACTCATATATTGAGTTAAATCGTTAAAGAATGGTCTATTTTTGTGAACAGAATAAAATGACTTGGCGTCATCAATACTTAAGTGAGTTAATTTTAAAGAAATAATTTCAAAACCAGCCTCTGAAATATCATTTAATATTTTTCCAATTAGTCCTCTCTCAACGGCATCTGGTTTAATCATCATAAAAGTTTTATTTGACATTTTATTTTATTTTTTGCAAACGTAATAAAAACATTCAAATGAAATATTGTAATTTTCTATTTTTATGATTGAAGAGGTAATTATAATAGGAACAGGTAAGGTAGCTTATCACTTTGCAAAAGAGATAAGTAATAACCCAAAATTAAAACTAATTCAAATTCTAGGCAGGTCAAAAAAGATAAACTCACACTTTAATGAGTTTTCAAATATTTATTCAAGTGATTTTTCTGAAATAAAAAAAAGTAAATTTTGCATCATTGCTGTCTCTGATAATTCAGTTAAATCAGTAAGTAAAAATATTAAAAAATTTGAAGGTGTAGTTTTACATACATCAGGAAGTATTAATATGTCAATTTTAAATAGTCATTTGAAATTCGGTGTTATATATCCTCTTCAAACATTTAGTTTTGAAAGAAATATTGATTTCAATAAAATTCCTCTTTTAGTTGAAGCTTCAAACAAAAAAACTTTGAGTGAATTAATTAATTTTAGCAATAAACTTTCAAAAAAGACAGTTATAATGAATAGTGATAAAAGATTGATTTGTCACTTATCAGCTGTTTTTGCTAATAACTTTACAAATCATTTGATATATACCAGTGAGGAACTTCTTGATAAATTTGACATTGATAAAGATCTAATTCATCCACTTTTTGAAGAAACAATTCTAAAGATTAAATCCATTTCTAGCTATGATGCTCAAACTGGACCAGCTTCTAGAAATGATTTAGAAACAATTAAGAATCATATAAATTTTTTAAAGAAAAATAATCTAAATTTCAATGTAGATATATACAAGTCTATAACTGAATCAATTATAAAAACTAAATTTGATAAACAATGAGCTACAAAACAAAATTAAAAAGTATAAAAAACTTTGTTTTTGATGTTGATGGAGTATTTACTGATGGATCTATAACTGTCGATATCAATGGTAATGAATTAAGACAATTCAGTACTAGGGATGGAATTGCTGTAAAGCTTGCAGCAGATTTAGGTTATAACATATGTATAATAAGTGGGGGTAATAATGAAGGAGTAAGAAAGAGGTTAAATAGACTTGGGGTTAAAGAAGTTTTTTTAGGAGTTGATAATAAAAAAATGATTTACAATGAGTTTTTAGATAAGCACAATCTAAATAACTCAGAAACTGTATTTATGGGAGATGATCTTCCTGACATTACTATCCTTCAAGTTTGTGGTTTATCATCATGTCCAAATGATGCATGTCCAGAGGTGAGGTCAATTGTAGAATATATTTCGATAAAAAATGGTGGAATGGGATGTGTAAGAGATATAATTGAACAAACTCTAAAGGCACAAGGTAAATGGAAATTAAACGAAACTTCTAAAAATATATAATGAATTTTTGGAAAAAAGAATATTCTATAGTTCTAGTTTTAAACTTTATATATTTAATTTTTTTCTATCTATTAATGCAATAAGCTATGCATAATTTAGATTGGTTTATTTTAATATCAACAATCCTTTTTATAGTAATTTATGGTGCTATAAAAACAAGAAAAAATCGCAATATTAATTCTTTTCTTAAAGGAGATAATTCATCAAATTGGTTCACAATTGGTGTCTCAGTAATGGCAACCCAAGCTAGTGCTATAACTTTTTTATCAACACCAGGACAAGCTTATAACGATGGAATGGGATTTCTCCAATTTTATCTAGGCCTTCCACTCGCAATGATTATTATATGTATTGTATTTGTTCCAATTTACCATAAACTAAAAGTCTTCACTGCTTATGAATTTTTGGAAAAAAGATTTGATAAGAAAACTAGAACTCTTGGTGCTATACTATTTCTAGTTCAACGTGGTCTTGCAGCTGGAATTACAATTTTTGCTCCATCTATAATACTCTCATCGGTATTAGAAATAGATTTAAAATTGTTAAACATAATTATTGGGTTATTAGTTATAATTTATACTGTTTCTGGAGGAACTAAGGCAGTTAATATAACACAGAAACAACAAATGTTTGTTATATTTTTTGGTTTATTTTTTGTTTTTTTCTTTATCATCAACAATCTACCAGAACAATTAACAACATCAAAAATCTTGGACTATGCTAAAGTTTCTGAAAAAATGAAAATTTTGGATTTTTCTTTTGAACCTAACAACAGATATACTTTTTGGAGTGGTATAACAGGTGGTCTATTTTTGGCTCTATCATATTTTGGGACTGATCAAAGTCAAGTTCAAAGATATATTTCAGGAAAATCTGTAAGAGAAATTAGATTAGGTCTAGTATTTAATGGAATATTTAAAATCCCAATGCAGTTTTTTATTTTATTAATTGGAGTTTTAGTCTTTATATTTTTTGAATTTAATCACTCACCATTAAATTTTAATCCGCAGGCAGTTGACTATTTAGAAAAGAATCATAAACTTGATTTTGAATCTCTAAAAGAAGATTACAAAACTCTTAACCTAGAAAAAGATGAAATTCAAAGGTTATTTTTAGATGAAAAATTAAATGATCCTTTAATCTTAAATTCTTTACAACAAAAAGAAATGAAAATTAGAGATGATGTTAAAAATTTAATTGACGAAAACAGTAAAATTGAAAAAAACGATAAAGATTATGTGTTTTTACACTTTATTTTAAATTATCTACCAAGAGGTCTTATTGGACTATTAATCGCTGTTATAATTTGTGCTGCAATGTCATCAACAGCATCAGAACTTAATGCTCTTGCAGCAACAACCACAGTAGATCTTTATAAAAGAAATCTTAATGTAAAAAAGAGTGAGAAACATTTTTTAAAAATGTCAAAATTTTTTACGATCACTTGGGGATTAATAGCAATTTCTTTTGCAAGTATTGGAAATCTTTTTGAAAACCTAATTCAATTGGTTAATATTATAGGGTCTATTTTCTATGGTACTATTTTAGGAATATTTCTTGTTGCATTTTTTATAAAAAAAATAACTGCTAACTCAGTATTTTGGGCAGCTTGTATATCACAAATTATAATTTTCTTTATATACTTTAAAATCGATATAAGCTATCTATGGCTTAATTTTATTGGTGCTGTTGTAACAATATTATTATCCATTATATTTGAGAGCCTGAAATTATTTAGAAGATAATAATCTATCATTTAGCCTATTTAAAGTATTTATTCCATCAGGACCACCAGTTTTAATAGCATCATCAAGACCTAATTTTGCATATTGAATAGCTTTTTTCATTTTACCAGCTTTTTCATAAATCAAAGATTTATATCTATACTGCCAATATCTATGTTCTTTATTATCAGGATAAGCCAGATTAATCCATTTCATAGCTTGTTTAATATTTATATTTTCTTCCATATAAAATACTGCAGCAGAGCTTAAATCATTTTTTGTTGGATTATTTGACATTACATTATCAATCTGGTTTTTCATTTTTTCAGTTGTCATAACATCCAAATTGTAAGAAATAAATTGATCGTCCCAAGCAAAATCTAATGTAGCTCCGTTATTAGAAATATTGTTTATTGAAATGGTAAATGTTTCTACAGTAAACGGTAATGTAACAAAACTTGAAAAAACATTTAGTAAAACCTTATTTTCATCAATCTTCTTAAGAGCCCCCCAGTTTTTATTTTTCTCATAAAATATTAGACTTAATCCATTTTTTTCAGAATCAGGAATTGAATATAAAAAATACTCCCCAGCCTTTAATAGTTTAGAGTTTACTTTTACATCTTCAGAAAATGAAATTGCAGTTGCTTGATTAGCTCCTGTTCTCCATACTTCGTCAAAGGGAACTATATTTCCGAAAATTTTTCTTTCTTTTTTAGATGGTCTTGAATAATCAATTGAAATATCGACTAATCCAACCTTTTGAAAGATTTTCGATCTTGGACTTGCTTGTGGGGAAGAGATTTGTGCTAGTGAAAGATTACAAATCAATAAAATTAAAAACGTGATAATATACTTTTGCATGTTTTTTGTTTTAATATGGTTTTTACAAATATTATGAAAATTTTTAAAATTCATACTAAACAACACTTACCTATAACAATTGAAGAAGGTTGGAGTTTTCTATCAAACCCAAAAAATTTATCAACAATAACTCCTGATTACATGAAATTTAAGATTACTGACTGTGATCTTAAACCTGTTTATCAAGGTCAAATAATACAATATATAGTAAGACCAATTATGAATATTCCACTAAAATGGGTCACTGAAATAACACATGTAGTACATGAAAAATATTTTGTTGATGAACAAAGGTTTGGTCCATATTCATTATGGCATCATAAACATTTCATAAAAGAGATAGAAAATGGAATTGAAATGGAAGATGTTATACATTATAAAATCCCTGGAGGAATCTTTGGTGAATTTTTGAACAGTCTTTTTATTAGTAAACAACTCAATGAAATTTTTGAGTACAGAAAAAACAAATTAATTGAAATATTTGGAGAAATATCATGAAAAAAAATATACTTATTATAGGTGGTTCGTCTGGGATAGGATCATCACTTTTAAATAAAATATCACATGAACATAATGTTTATGTTGCTTGTAGATCAAATGATTCTATTCCTGAAAATGTAAATTATATCAAATATGATGTTCTAAATGATGAATTAGATACAACATCAATTCCAGAGTCAATTGATGGCTTTGTTTATCTTCCTGGAAGTATCAATCTCAGACCTTTTAAAAGCTTGAGTATTGAATCATTCAAAGAAGATTTAGAAATTAATTTAATAGGACTTATTAAATCAATTAAAAGTGTATTAAAAAACTTAAACAACTCTGTATCAGCAAGTATAGTTTTATTTAGCACTGTTGCAGCTCAAAGAGGAATGCCTTTTCACTCAAGTATATCTGCTGCTAAAGGAGGTGTTGAAGGTCTTGCAAAATCATTAGCTGCTGAATTTTCACCTAAAATTAGAGTTAATGTAATAGCACCTTCACTAGTTAATACCCCTCTAGCAAATAGATTCTTGAATAACGAAATAAAAATTGAAAAATCTTCTCAAAGACATCCTTTAAAGAGAATTGGTCAACCTGAAGACATATCTAACTTCATTGAGTATTTACTTTCTGAAAAATCAAGTTGGATGACAGGTCAAATTATTTCAATTGATGGTGGGCTTTCAACTATTGAAACAAATTAATGAGTACACAGTCTATATTTTGGTTTAGAAGAGATTTAAGATTTATCGATAATCATGGTCTATTTCAAGCTTTAACTCAAAGTAAAATAGTTAATCCAATTTTCATATTTGATGAAAATATAACTAAGAAATTAGACACAAATGATCACAGATTAGCTTTTATTAAAAGTCAATTAAAAAACTTAAATAAGGAATTAATAAAATTTAATTCATCAATAAATATATATTACGGAACTCCAGTCAAAATTTTTGAAAAAATTATAAGCGAAAACTCTATTGATGCAGTTTTCTGGAATAAAGACTATGAACCTTATGCAATTAAAAGAGATAAAAAAATAGAAAAATTATTAAAATCAAACAACATTAAATCTTTTAGCTTTAAAGATCAAGTAATCTTTGAAGAAAGAGAAGTAGTGAAAAATGATGGCACTCCTTACGTTGTTTATACACCATACTCAAAAAAATGGATGGAAAAACTCTCAAATAAAGATGTTAAACATTTTAAATCAGAGGCTTTTCTTTCAAAAACTAAAAAATTAAAAAAGCTAACTACTAATATCAAAACATTTGATATCAATGAATCAAATATAAAACCACCTAAAGTTAATTTCAATAATGATATAATTAAAAACTATGAAAGAGATAGAAATACACCTGAAATAAACGGAACAAGCAAGCTAGGACTTCATCTGAGATTTGGAACCAAAAGTATTCGATCATTAGTTAAAAAAAGTAATCTATCACAAAACAAAACCTTTTTAAAAGAATTAATATGGAGAGAGTTCTTTATGCAAATTCTTTGGCATTTTCCTGAAACAACTACGCAATGCTTTAAATCTAAATATGAAAAGATTAAATGGAGAAATAATATGGATGAGTTTAATGCATGGTGTGAAGGTAAAACAGGATATCCAATAGTTGACGCTGGAATGAGAGAACTTAATAAAACAGGCTTTATGCACAATAGAGTTAGAATGATAACTGCAAGTTTTTTGTGTAAACATCTTTTAATTGACTGGAGAATTGGTGAAAAATATTTTGCTTCAAAGCTATTTGATTATGAACAATCAAGTAATATTGGAAATTGGCAATGGGTAGCTGGATGTGGTGTTGATGCTGCACCATACTTTCGAATATTTAATCCCTATGAACAACAGAAAAAGTTTGATAAAGAAAAAGTATATGTAAAAAAATGGGTTTCTGAGTATGATACTACTAAATATCCTCAAGAAATTGTTAATCACAAACTAGCCCGTGAAAGATGCTTAAAAGCATATAAAGAAGCAGTATCTTGAAAAAATCTACAGCTATTATATTTCCTAATCAATTATTTGAACAATCTGAGATGATTGATCAATGTAAAGATTTTGTTATTGTTGAGGAATATTTATTTTTTAACCAATTTAAGTTTCATAAACAAAAAATTCTATTTCATAGAATCTCAATGAAAAAATATGAAAGTTACCTTTTGTCAAAGGGGAAAAATGTTTTATACATAGATTCTTTCAAAAAAGAATCTGATATAAGAATTCTAATTGATCAATTAAACAATGTTAATGAAATTAATATATATGACCCTGTTGATGATTGGTTGTCAAGAAGAATATTAAAGCATTCAAAAAAAACTAAAATAAAATTAAATATTCATAAAAATCCATCTTTTATTACATCAGAAGACACCTTAAAATCATTTTTTAAAAGTGAGAAAAAAAAATTCTTTCAAACCTCATTTTACAAGAAGCAAAGAATTGAATTAAATATCTTAATAAACAATGGCCAACCAGCTGGTGGGAAGTGGACATATGATGATTTGAATAGAGAAAAATATCCAAAAGGTAAAGAAGCACCAAAATTAAAAACATTTCAAAAAGATGAAATTAGAGTTAATAATGAATCATATATTAATGATTATTTCAAAAACAATCCTGGAAAGATTGAAAAATTCATATATCCAACAGATTTTAAACAAGCTAAACAATGGTTTGATGATTTTTTAGTTAATAGATTTGATGAATTTGGCCCTTATGAGGATGCTGTATTAAAAGAAAAGTCAATACTAAATCATAGTGTCCTTTCTCCATTATTAAACTCTGGATTAATTAGTCCAAATTATGTAATTGAAAAATCATTACATTTTTATGAAAAAAATAATATTAGATTAAATTCATGTGAAGGGTTTTTGAGACAAATAATAGGGTGGCGAGAGTTTATAAGAGGTGTCTATATTGCTGTAGGTAATAAAGAAAGAACAAGAAACTTTTGGAATTTCAACAGAAAAATTCCGAATTCATTTTATAATGGTGATACAGGTATTGAACCAATTGATGATACCATAAAAAAAATAAATAATTCTGCATATGCAAATCATATTGAAAGATTAATGATTATTGGAAATTTTATGCTTTTATGTGAATTTGAACCAAACGAAGTTTATAAGTGGTTCATGGAAATGTTTATTGACTCATATGATTGGGTTATGGTTCCAAATGTTTATGGAATGAGTCAGTTCTCAGATTCCGGTATGATGTCTACAAAACCATACATAAGTAGTAGCAACTATATTTTAAAAATGAGTAATTATAAAAAAGGAGATTGGTGTAAAATATGGGATTCATTATTCTGGAATTTTATGGATAAGCAAAGAGATTTTTTTATAAAAAACCCTAGAATGAGAATGCTAGTAAGTAGTTTTGACAGAATGGAAGAAAGTAAAAGAACTTCATTGCTAAAAACTGCAGACGAATACTTAAAAACACTTTAATGAATCAAAGAGATTTAGATAGAATTATTGAAATGGCATGGGAAGATAGAACTCCTTTTGACGCAATATTATTACAATTTGGAATAAATGAAGGAGATGTTATTAAGCTTATGAGAAATAATCTCAAATCTTCTAGTTTTAAGCTATGGAGAAAGAGGGTTCAAGGTAGAAAAACTAAACATAAAAATTTGATACATTATCCTGAAGGTGTTACACCAAGGTTTAAATGTAAAATGCAAAGGCAAATTACAGGAAATAAAATAAGTAAACGTTAATTTAATTTTTAATACGTTCAATTTTAGCACCAATATTAGATAAACGCATATCTATATCTTCATAACCTCTATCAATTTGTTCAATATTATGAATTATACTAGTGCCTTTTGCTGAAAGAGCAGCAATTAAAAGTGATATTCCAGCTCTTATATCAGGGGAAGTCATCGTTGTAGATTTTAATTTTGATTTAAAATCATGACCAATTACAGTAGCTCTATGTGGATCACATAAAATTATCTTTGCACCCATATCTATTAACTTATCAACAAAGAACAATCTACTCTCGAACATTTTTTGGTGAATAAGAACGCTGCCTCTAGCTTGAGTTGCTACAACAAGAACAATACTTAATAAATCTGGTGTAAACAATGGCCATGGCCCATCTGAGATAGTTAATATGCTACCATCAATATAATTTTGTATTTCATAACCATTAGTATGAGCTGGTATTTTTAAATCATTTCCTGAGGTTTCGAAAGATAAACCAAGTTTTGAAAAAACATTAAGAATCTGTTCTAAATACTTAAAATTAACACCTTTAATGGTTATTTCACTTTGGGTTAATGCAGCAAGTCCAATCCAACTTCCAATTTCAATAATGTCTGGTTCAATTAAATGTTTACATCCTCCAAGTGAATCAACACCACTAATTTTCAATAAATTTGAACCAATTCCTGTAATTTTACCACCCATGTTATTAATCATAATACACAATTGTTGGATATATGGTTCACATGCAGCATTATATATTACAGTTTCACCATCTGCTAAAGAAGATGCCATTACAAGATTAGCAGTCCCTGTAACAGAGGGCTGATCTAAAAGAATATTGTTTCCTTTCAATGAAGACGCATCAACATTATAAATGTAATTCTGACTGTCGTAATTAAATTTTGCACCTAGCTTAATAAGTCCGTCAAAATGTGTATCTAATCTTCTTCGACCTATCTTATCGCCACCTGGCTTTGGAATCGATGCTTTACCAAACCTTGATAACAATGGTCCAATAATCATAATAGAACCTCTTAAACCTTTGGCTTTATCATTATATGAATCAGAATTTAACTTATTTAGATCTATTGAATGAGATTTAAAAGAGTATTTATTCTTTGCTAGTTTATTGACCTCAACACCAATATATTTTAGAAGATCAATAAGTCTTAATACATCAATTATTTCTGGAACATTTTCAATTATAACTTCCTCCTTTGTTAATAAAACAGCGCACAGGACTTGAAGAGCCTCATTTTTTGCACCTTGAGGAGTTATATCACCACTTAGCTTTATACTTCCTTCTACTTTGAAAGAATTCATTTATTTTCTTTTATAATTTCTATATGGTTTTTTACCTTTTTTACCAGACTTAGAATTTTTCCTATGTGAAACAGAAATCAAATCCTTTGAATCAGATAATGCAGGACTTGATGAATCTAGAGATATCTTACCGTTTGAGAGCTCAAACAAATGCTCATATATAACAGAATCCTCAACAGTATCTTTATTCCAATTAAGAAAACATTTTTTCATGTGGTTAGCTATAACATAAACTAATTGTGATTTCATTTCTCCATCTTCCCAACTCACAGCAACATCAATCATTTTTTTTATATTATTTCCGTAAAACCTGTATTTTGGATGATTCTGAGGGTAATTTAATTTTTCTGGTTTTTGTTCAAAAATTTCTTTTGAGGGTTTTGGATAAGGTGAATCTACATCAAGTTGAAACTGAGACATAATAAACAATTGATCCCAAAGTTTATGTTGAAAGTCAGGTACATCACGTAAATGGGGGTTTAAATTACCCATCACGCCAATAATGGCTTTAGCCATATTATTTCTTTCGTCTTTATTATTACATTCAATTGCTTGATTAACCATTTTATGTATATGACGACCATATTCAGGAATTATTAGGTCTTCCCTATCACTATTGTATTCTAAGTTTTCTATCAAAATTTATGATTTTGTTTAAAATTAAATATTTTTTTCCTACAAAGAAATTATTCCATCAATTTTAGAGACATCTTTATACTTTTTAATTACTTGATCAGCAGAACTTAATTTTACAATAATTGTTAAACTTACATAAGTATTTTTTGATGAAATTTTCCTTGATATTTTTGTTTTGAATTTTTTAAATTCTAGTTCTACTTGATTAATCTTTTCGGCCTTATTTTCTACTATAAATTTAAAAACATAATCAGTTGGCCAATCATGAGTTTCGTTTAATTTAGTTTCAAGATTATTGTAGAAAGAATCGCTTTTTTTTGACATGGAATTCAAATATAATGACAAATTATATTTTTATATTACAGACAATAAAATTTGATGAAAAAGATTTTAATTACTGGTGGACCTTCTACAGGTAAAACATCTCTTGTGTCTGAACTTAAAAAACATGGTTTTTATAGTTTTGATGAGATCTCTAGAGAGCTTACCCAAAGAATGAGGAATGAGGGTATTGAGCAATACTTTCTAAACAACCCATTAGAGTTCAGTAAGGAATTATTTAAATTGAGATTTGAACAATATGAACAAGAAGTTGATTCTTCCAACTTTATAGTTTATGACAGAGGGCCGATTGATGTATTAGCATACTTAGATTTTAAAAAAATTGAAATTCCTGTAGATCTTATTAATAAATCAAAAGAAATATCTTATGATCATATTTTTATTTTGAAGCCTTGGGAAGATATATATGTGAATGATTCTGAGAGATATGAAACCTTTGAGGAATGTATAAATATTCATAAATCATTATTAAAGACTTATAAAAATTTTGATTTAGATTTGATAGGTATCCCAAATTCAAGTATTGAGGAAAGAATTAAATTTGTAAAAAGATTTATTGTAAATGAAAAAGGGCCTTAAAATAATTTTCTTTGGAACTCCAGATTTTGCAATTGAAAGTTTAGATTCACTTTATAATTCATACCATGAATTACTGTGCGTAGTTACATCCTCTGATAAAAAATCTGGAAGAGGAATGAAAATAAATTTAAGTGAAGTAAAAAAATATTCAATTGAAAATGATTTAAAACTACTTCAACCTCAATCTCTAAATGATGAGGAATTTATCACAGAATTGAAGCAATATCAAGCTGATTTATTTGTTGTTGTTGCATTTAAATTCTTGCCAAAAAAAATTTGGGAAATTCCAAAATTGGGCACAATCAATATACATGCATCACTTCTACCTAATTTAAGAGGAGCTGCACCCATTAACTGGGCTTTAATTAATGGTTTAAAGGAGACAGGACTAACAAGTTTTTTTATAAATGAAAAAATTGATTCAGGAGATATAATACTACAAGAAAAATTAGCAATTTATGAACATGACAATTTTGAGTCACTTTACAAAAAACTAAAAAAAATGAGTAATGAATTTATAACTAAAACTATTGAATTAATTATTGAAGAAAACATTACAACCCAGAAACAACAAACAATAAAAAATTTACTTCTAGCTCCAAAGCTTAATAAAGAAAATACTAGAGTAAACTGGAATGATTCAGCAACTAATATATATAATTTCGTTAGAGGATTATCTCCTTTTCCATGCGCTTGGACTATTGAAAATAAAACAAATAAAAGAGTTTTAATTTACGATGTAAGTATTGGTACTTCAACTAAAGAAAAAGAGATAGGGAAAATATCATTAAAAGAACCAAAAAAACTTTCAATAATCACAAAAAAAGGAACTATTGAAATTAAGCAACTTAAAATTGAAGGAAAAAAATCTATTAGTGGTAGTGATTATTTAAACGGAAAATACAAAAGTGAAATAAAATTTATTTAATTGTATAAGGGTAAAATTTTAATATCAAACTATACACTTGTTAATGATTTAGAATTTAACAAGGCAGTTATTTTAATTGTAAAAAATGATAATGAAGGAACTATTGGATTTATATTAAATAAAAAGTCAAACTATCTATTATCTGATATAAATTCTGGAAGTAAAGAATTAAATATTCCAATTTATAAAGGTGGACCTGTCATGATAGATACAATACACTTTATTCATAAAAAGACAAAATTATTTCAAAAAAGCACAAAGATTACAAATGAAATATATTGGGGAAACGAATTTGAAAAAGCTGTAGAACTTATAAGAGATAATAAAATTAATCCAAAAGAAATAAAATTTTTTGTTGGATATTCAGGATGGGATGAAACTCAACTGGAAAATGAAATTGATGAAAAATCTTGGCTTATAACCAAAACTTACACTACAAAGGAAATTTTTGGTTTTGAAAAATTATTATGGAAAAATAATCTTGAAAAATTTGGTGATTACTATAAATTATGGTCTAACAGCCCTGAAAATCCTAATTATAATTAATATAATCATTAAGTAACTTATTCAAGATTGTAGCTGTTTTATTAACATATGTTTTTTTTCTATAATTAGTTACTGGAAGAATTCCTTGAATTACATTAGTTATAAATAACTCATCTGCACTTACAAGATCAAATGGAGAAATTTGTGATTCTTCGATAACTAATCCATTAGATTTTATAATATTAATTAAGTTTTTTCTCAGAACACCATTTAAACATCCTGACTTCAAATCAGGTGTGTAAATTTTTTCATTTTTTATGTAAAATAAATTTCCATTAATAAATTCACAAACCATTTTTCTATCATTTAGAAGAATACAATTATCTAAATCATTTTCACTTGCATATATTGACGCTAATACATTGATAGACTTATTATTTGATTTAATTGAATGAACTAATTGATTACTAATAAAGTAGTCTTTATAAAGATCTACTTTAACCTCTTTTTTTTCTATGAAGTATTTTGAATTTTCAATTCTATCAATGTTTATAATATAACCAATGTCGTTAGTAATAGGTTTATACCTTCCAGGTGAGTTCCTATAAACTGTAATCCTAATTCTTGAATTTAAACCTAAATTAATATTACTATGTAATTTTAGTATTTCATTTTTTAAAAATTCAGGAGTAAAAGAATCAGGTATGTTAAATCTTAAAACCCTCATTGATGCCATTAACCTAAAATAATGT
>JAYNRW010000021.1:0-16813 GCA_038114965.1 Flavobacteriaceae bacterium
AGTAATTAACAAGGAGGATTTTGATAATTATTCTATTTACCCATACAGTGAAGTGCCCTTGTTTATTTCTCCAATTGAAAATGAAATATTAAAAGAATTAAATATTGTTAAATTATTAATTTCAAAAAACCTTTATCAATCTATAAACTTTAACAAAAGAACTAATTATTGGTTTTTCTCAGGCATTGAAATATTTTATCTCAATGAATATATTTCCAATCACTACAATGATTTAAAATTACTGGGTAAATACTCTAATTTTTTTCTTTTAAAGAAACATAATATTGCTAATTACAGTTTCCTAGATCAATATAAAATAATTAATCAATTTGTTTCTTCACGCAATATTGAACAAAAGTTATCTCTATCAAGTGATAAGTTAACCAGATTTAATTATAAATTAAACACACCATATTTATCCTATTTTAATTTGAAGTATTTAAAAAGTTTTATAGGAAATGACTCATTTAAAAATTCATTAGAAAAAATTTTCAACTCTTCTTTTAAAAATGAGAAAAGTATTGAGGATATTTTAAGAACTAACACAAAAAAAAACATAACATGGTTTTTTGAAGATCTTTTAGAAACAAATAAGGCTTTTGATTTTAAAATTGAAAAAATAGGATCTAATAGATATAGCTTAAAAAACTCTTTTACTTTTAATAACAAGATTCCGGTACCTATTAAAAAACAATTAATTGATTATGATAGTATACATTGGGTTGTTTTTAACAATAAATATGAAGATTCAATTGGATTTAAAACACAAAACATAGTGGTAAATCCAAATTTCATTTTAAATGAAAACAACTATAAAAACAATCATTTGTATAAAAATGATTTAAATAAATTGAAACTTACTTTATTTTCAGATGTTGAAAGTTATAAAACAAATCAAATTTTTTACAGACCTGTAGTTTCTTATAATTTATATGATGGAATACTTCCTGGTTTAACTTTAACAAATCAATCCCCATTAAAGAAAAATCTTACTTATTTCATTTCTCCTCAATATTCATCAAAATCAAAATCGATTTCTGGATTGACTAGTCTTAATTACAGAGATATCGTTAACAAAACCAATACCATTAATTATTTTATGTCTATTTCTAAGTTTAACTACGAGGATGATTTTAATTACATAAGAATATCTCCATCAATATTATATTCAATTAAAGACGAGGACTTAAGATCAAACTTTAGAAAATATTTTGTTCTTAGACATATTAATATTAATAAGGAAATTGAAAACAATAAAAATGATAAATACGGAATTACAAATTTTTCATTCATTAACTCAAATCCAGGAGCAAAAAACTCATATTCATTTATATATGATTTTCAAATCAACAATAACTTTATAAAAAACTCGATTACATTTTCTTACAGAAATTATTTCAATGAGTTTAGACAATTTAATTTTAGATTATTTGTTGGAAAATTTTTAAAAAATAATACTATTAACAACAACTATGATTTCAAGATACACTCATCAAATGATTATTTGTTTTCTAACAATCTTATTGGAAGATCTGAGTCAGAAGGTTTTTATTCTCAACAATATGTAAAATACGAAGGAGCATTCAAGTCAAAAATTAAACAGCAGAGTGTAGATGATTTTATTTTTGTTGCTAGTTCTGGTATAACCTTATGGAAATGGTTTGAAGCTTATTTGGATTACGGACTGTTTAAGGAGAAAAAAAAGAAATTATCAACAGGATATGATTTTGGTTTAAGATTAAACATAATTGAAAATTATCTTGAACTTTATTTCCCTCTTATTAATTCTGATGAAATAACCTTAAAGTCAAATAATTATATAAATAATATAAGGTTCACTCTTTCTTTAGATCCTGAAAATTTATCTAATCTTTTTACAAGAAGATGGTTTTAATATAATGATAAATTAATTTGTAAATTCGCACTTTCTATGAGCGAAAAATTTCTTACAAAAGCTATTACATATGACACCTTTAAAAAAGAAGTTTTAAATGATTATCGTACCATATTAATAAGCCGTGAGGCAAGTCTTCTTGGGAGAAAAGAAGTTTTAAGTGGTAAAGCAAAGTTTGGAATTTTTGGTGATGGAAAAGAACTTCCTCAAATAGCCATGGCTAAAGTGTTTGAAAAAGGAGATTTTAGATCTGGATATTACAGAGATCAAACATTTATGCTTGCTATTAATGAATTAAGCATTAAAGAAATATTTGCTGCTTTATATGCCAATACAGATCTTGATGAAGAACCTATGTCAGGTGGCCGTCAAATGGGTTCACATTTTACTACAAGATCGGTGAATAAAGATGGTTCTTTTAGAGATCTTACTAAACAATACAATTCTTCATCTGATATTTCTCCAACTGGTGGTCAAATGCCAAGATTATTAGGTTTAGCAATGGCTTCTAAATTATATAGAACTGGAAAATTTGATTCTAAAAATCATTCAATAAATGGAAATGAAATTGCATGGGGAACCATAGGTAATGCAAGTACTAGCGAGGGTTTATTCTTTGAAGTTATTAATGCGGCTGGTGTTCATCAAGTACCCATGGTAATAAGCGTTTGGGATGATGAATATGGAATTTCGGTTGATAATTCATATCAAACAACTAAATCAAGTATATCAGATGCCTTAAAGGGGTTTGAAAAAGATGAAGAAAAATTTAATGGCTATGAAATAATTAAAGTTAAAGGATGGGATTATCCTAAACTAATTGCAGCGTATGAGCATGCAGCAAATATATGTAGAAGTAAACATGTTCCAGTTTTAGTACATGTCACAGAGTTAACTCAACCAATTGGACATTCAACCTCAGGGTCACATGAAAGGTATAAAGACAAGAAAAGATTAGATTGGGAGAGCAAATATGACTGTAATCTCATGATGAGAAAATGGATATTAGATAATGGAATAGCAACAATTGATGAGTTGATTTTAATTGAAAATGAAGCTGAAAAATTTGTTAAAGAGCAAAAGATTTTGGCTTGGGATTCATTTCAAAACCAAATAAAGAAAGAACGAATTTCTCTGTTAAAATCTATGAAACTACTAATTGATGATTCAAAAAATAATTCATTAATAAAACTATATAATGAACTTTCAAGAATAAAAGAACCTACAAGAAAAGATGTTTTATCCTATTCAAGAAAATGCTTAAGAATAAATAATTTATCTAATGTTGATTCATTAATTAAATGGATTAATGATTATAAATTAAATACTCAACCGTTATATAGCTCTTTTCTTTATAATGAATATGATCACTCAATTGAAAATGTTGAAGAAATTAAGCCCTTGTATAATGAAAACTCACATTTAATTGATGGAAGATTAATTATTAAAAACAATTTTGATGAGCTTTTAAATCAAAATAAAAATCTCGTAATTTTTGGAGAAGATTCAGGAAAAATAGGAGGTGTAAATCAAGGATTAGAAGGTTTACAAGATAAATATGGGAAAGAAAAGGTTGATGACAGAGGAATTAGAGAGGCATCAATTGTTGGCGAAGGAATTGGATTAGCGCTTAGGGGTTTTAGACCTATTGCAGAAATTCAATATTTAGATTATTTAATTTTTGCTATTCAAACCCTAAGTGATGATTTAGCGACAATGTTGTATAGAAGTGTTGGAAAACAATTAGCTCCACTAATAATTAGAACAAGAGGTCACAGATTAGAAGGTATATGGCACTCGGGCTCACCAATTGGAATGCTTATTAATTCTCTTAGAGGTGTAAGAATACTTCTTCCAAGAAACATGGTTAAAGCTGCTGGCATGTATAATGCATTATTAAAGTCCTATGAGCCTGCAATTGTTATTGAACCTTTAAACGCATATCGTTTAAAAGAAAAAGAACCAATTAACTATGCTGATTTTTGTCCAAAGATTGGTAAAGTTGATTATATAAGAAGAGGAGAAGATATTACCGTTGTTTCCTATGGATCTACGTTAAGAATTGTAGATAAAGCATGTGATTTACTTAAAGAACATGATATAAACATTGATTTAATTGATATTCAATCTATTATTCCATTTGATATTGATAATGATATTGTAAAGAGTTTAAAAAGAACAAATAAGCTTGTTGTTATCGATGAAGATTATCCTGGAGGTGCAAGTTCTTATATAATGAATAAAATATTGGAAGAAAATGATGGATATAAATTTTTAGATTCAAAACCAATTACTCTAACAGCAGTTGAGCACAGACCACCATATGGTTCTGACGGCGATTATTTTACTAAACCGTCAATTGATGATGTTTTTGAGACTCTGTATAAAGTCATGCAAGAATATAATCCTGGTAAATTTAAATTAAGATTATCCTAAAATTTCTAACGCAAGCTGAGTTAAAATTCTATTATTCTCTGTAGTAGTTGAAATACCCTTAGATTTTAAGTCATATCCTTTTATAATATCTAAAACCTTAACTGTTTCTTTCATATTAATATTCATACTAGCATTTTTAAAATCATTTAAAAAAAAGGCATTAACCCCAATTTTTTGAGAAATTTCTGCATTATTTGATTTATTAAGAGAATGTATTTGAAATATTTTAGTATAATAATTATACAAATTACTCAATACGATTTGTATGGGATATTTACTTGAATTTTTAGAAAAATACTCAGATATTTTTAAAACCTTATTTAAATTTCTTTTTCCATATTGATTTTGCAATTCGAAAAGATTGTACTCATTATTTATTCCAAAATGATTAAGAATAGTTTTTTCATCTATTTCTTTTGAATCACCATGGTGAAAACATAACTTTTCAAATTCATTATTTATTTTACTTAAATTATTTCCAGTTAATTCTGTTACAAGTTGGGTTGTTTTATAGTCTAGTTCAAATCCATATTGATTTGAAATATATTTAACCCAAGGAGATAATTGGTTGTCATAAATCTTTTTAAAATTTATAATTTTTCCATTAGTTTTAAAAAAGTCAATGATGTGTTTTTTTTTACTAAAATTTGGATCACTTATAAAAAACACAATAACTGATGATTTTGGAATAGAAGACAGATTCTTTGAATACTTTTCGATGTCTTTAATTAAATTGTTTGAGTCTCTGATTAAAAAAAATTGAATATCACCCATCATTGGAAAATTACTAGCTTTTAAAAGTAAATTTTCAAATTTTGTTTCATGACCGTACAATACATTTTCATTGAAAGATTTTAACTCTAAATCAGTTTTATCTTTAAAAATTTTAATTATAATATTAGTAAAATATATTTCTTCAGAATTAATAATAAATAGATTGTCCGAAATATTATTTTGTAATGTTATTACGGCATCTTTAAATTGTTCTACATTTGATATTGTTATCATGAAAAAATTAAATTTTAAAACCTATAATTTTAAGATAAAAAATAAAGATAATAAATCATATATTTTTGACATAGTTAGAAAAAAGTATATTATACTAACTAAAGAAGAATGGGTTAGACAAAATACTGTTTTCTATTTAATTAATGAGCTTAAGATTCCATTATCTCATATAAACGTTGAAAAAGAGTTTATTATAAATAATCTAAAAAAAAGATTTGATATTGTAGTTTATAGTAAAACTGGACATTGTTCAATTCTTGTTGAATGCAAATCTTTCAACATTAAATTAAATGAAAAAGCAATTGATCAAATTTTGATTTATAATAAGTTTTTAAAATCTAGTTATTTAATGATTACAAATGGAATTAATCATTTATTTTTAAAAAACTTGAATGAAAAGGTTGATGTTATAAATCATCTTCCGTTTTACTTAGATCTATGAAAGTATCAATTGTAGTTTTAAATTTTAATGGAATTAATCTTTTAAAAAAATTTATTCCTCAATTAATAAAGAATTCTAATGGATATGATATTTATGTTGTAGATAATAATTCATCTGATAATTCAATTTCTTTTTTAAAAACAGAATTTCCGGAAGTTAAAATTATAAGAAACAAAGAGAATTATGGGTATGCAGGTGGATATAATAGTGGACTAAAACAAATTGATTCAGATTTGTTTATTTGTTTAAACAATGATGCAACTTTTTTAGATAATAAATCTATTGAAAACATTGTTAAAGTTTTTGAAAAAAACTCTTCTATAATAGCAGCGCAACCAAGAATAATTAACTACTCAAATAAAGATTTCTATGATTATGCTGGTGCATCTGGCGGCTTCATTGATTTGTTTGGATTTCCTTTTTGTAGAGGAAGAATATTAAATCACATAGAAAACTCTACAAGCTATCAAACAACTAGAGAGGTTTTTTGGGCAAGTGGAGCTTGCTTAGCAATAAGAAAAAAGTCATTTGAATCAGTTAATGGTTTTGATTCATCTTTTTTTGCTCATATGGAAGAAATAGACTTATGCTGGAGGTTGAAAAATAAAGACATTAATAATAAAATTGTTGTTATTGGAAACTCTAGTGTTTATCACTTAGGTGGTGGAACACTTAATGACAACTCATCATTTAAATATTATTTGAATTTTAGAAATTCAATCATAATGTTAGTAAAGAACCTTCCCAAGAGAATGTTATTTATTTCTTTATTTGGAAGGTTTTTAACTGATTTATTGATTTTAGTTTTTTCAATATTAACCTTAAGGTTTAATGTTTTTTTTGGTTTAATTAGAGCATATTCTTATTTAACAATTAATGTTTTTAAATTAAAGCGAGTTAAATCAAACAATGAGTATTATAAATTTTACTACTGTAAATCAATTTTTTACAATTATTTCTTTAGAAGTAAAAAAATCTTTTCTAAAATTTAATAAAATTTTAACCAGAAACTTTTCTTTAATTTTATAAATTAGATAAAAATATAAATCATGAAAAAAAGTATTTTATATCTATTAAGTTTTATTGTTTTATTGTCTTCATGTGTTTCTCAGAAGAAATATGCTGAACTTGAAGCAACTAATCAAAAAAATCTAAATCTTTTAAATTCTGCCACAGTAAAACTAAATACATGTCTTGATGAAAAAGCAACTGCTGAAGCTAATATGAAAGCTCTTCAAGATCAAGTTGTTTTCTTAAAGGCAAACAACCAAGATTTAATAAATAATATGGGTAATCTAACTACTCTTTCTCAAAAGGGTGCAGAAAACCTTGAAAAATCTTTAGAAAGTCTTAAAGAAAAAGATCTGGTTATTAGAACAATGCAAGATGCAGTTACTAGAAGAGATTCAGTTACTTTGGCTTTAGTAACAAGCTTAAAGGGTGCATTTATAGATATTAATGATAACGATATTGAAGTGAATGTTGAAAAGGGAGTAGTATTTATCTCTATCTCAGATAAACTTTTATTCAATAGTGGTAGCTATTATGTTTCAGACAGAGCAAAAGAAGTTCTTGGAAAAGTTGCTCAAGTTGTTTTAGATAAACCAGAAATTGAATTTATGGTTGAAGGTCATACTGACAACGTTCCAATTCAAAATGAAATACTTCTTGATAACTGGGATTTAAGTGTTAAAAGAGCTACTTCAGTAGTTAGAGTTTTACAAAATGATTTTGGTGTCCCACCTGAAAGAATGACTGCCGCTGGTAGAAGTTCTTACATCCCTGTCATGGATAATGACACATCAGATGGTAGAGCCAAGAATAGAAGAACAAGGATTGTTGTTCTTCCAAAACTTGATCAATTTTATGATTTAATTGAACAAGGAATGAAAGCAGCAACAAACTAATTTTTAACAATTTATATGAGAAAAGGGGACATTTTATGTTCCCTTTTTTTTATTTAATAACCTTTAATTTTGCAAATTTTAGAAGAACTTTTTTTTCTCCTGAATTATTAAAATTAATTGTTGCTCTTGAATTTTCGCCATCTTCCTCAATTTGCTTAACCTCACCTTTTCCAAATCTTTCATGAAAAACCACATCATTAATTTTAATATTAATCTTAATTTTCTGAGAGGATGATTTAAATGATTTCAGTTTTAATATGTTCTTTCTTTTTTTAAAGTTTCTTAGCCTTAATAAAGTGTTATCAATATGAGAAGGTTGTTGTTGATCTAAAGAGTTTTTATTCGTGTATTTATTGTCAATTTCAGAAAGAAATCTACTTGGTTCACATTCAATTAGATTTCCCCATTTAAACCTTTGATTACAGTAACTTAATGTTAAACTTTTTTCAGCTCTGGTCATTGCTACATAAAATAACCTTCTCTCTTCTTCCACTTCTTCTCTAGAATTAATACTCATTATTGATGGAAATAAATTCTCTTCCATTCCTAAAACATATACAATTGGAAACTCCAATCCTTTTGCCATATGAACTGTCATTAGAGAAACTTTTTCATTAGAAACTTGTTTATCAGTCTCTGAATATAGCGCAACATCCTCTAAATATCTTGAAAGTGACTTGTCTGATTCAAAGAGTTCTTCTTGACCTTCTATAAAATCATTAATACCATTTACTAACTCTTCTATATTTTCAATTCTATTAAAAGACTCTAATGATCCTTCATTTTTATAAAAATTTACAATTTGTATTTTATTAATTATGTGTGATACTGTTTCGTATGCATTGTTGTTTTGAGAAAAAACTTTAAAAGAAAGAATTTGGTTTCTGAAATTCTCTAATTTTTCTATTGTTCCTTTGTTAATTTTTACTGAAGGATCATTAAGATTTGAAATAGAATCAAAAAGTGAGATATTTTGTCTTTCAGAGACTAATGTTAATTTATCTAAAGTAGTCTGTCCAATTCCTCTTGAGGGAAAATTTATGATTCTTCTTAAACTCTCTTCATCATTTAGGTTTTCAATTAATCTTAAATAAGCTAAAATATCTTTTATTTCTTTTCTCTGGTAAAAAGATAATCCACCAAAAACCTGATATTCAATATTAATTTTTCTCAAGGCATCCTCTACAGCTCTAGATTGAGCATTTGTCCTGTATAAAACTGCAAATGATGAATTACTGAGAAATTCATTATTCTTTCTCTCAAATATATTAGAAGCAACAAATCTTCCTTCATCAGAATCTGAAATTGATTTATTAATAGTAATTTTTTCACCATCACTATTTTGAGTCCATATGGTTTTATCTAACTTAAACTGATTATTTTGGATTAATGAGTTTGCACACTGTACAATATTATTTGATGATCTGTAGTTTTGTTCTAGTTTATAAGTTTTACAATCTGGGTAGTGTTTTTTGAAATTTAGAATATTATCAATGTTAGCCCCTCTAAAACTATAAATACTCTGAGAGTCATCTCCTACAACACAAAGATTTTGATGTCGATCAGAAAGAGCTTTTATAATTAGATACTGTGAGTAGTTAGTATCTTGATATTCATCAACTAGTATATACCTAAACTTATCTTGATATTTAGAAAGGACCTCAGGAAATTTATTCAATAATTCATTTGTTTTAAGTAAAAGATCGTCAAAATCCATAACAGAAGATCTAAAACATCTTTCAACATATCTTTTATAAATAATTCCGAATTCTGATCTTTTAGACATTTTATCAACTTCAATCATCTCAGGATTGTTAAAATAGTTTTCAACCGTAATAAAATTATTCTTTAAAGAGGAAATCCTATTTCTTATTTGTTTAGCCTTATAATGATCTTTATTTAAATTCAGCTCTTTAATAATATTTGAAACCAATCTTTCTGAATCATATGTATCATATATTGTAAAATTTGTAGGATAACCTAATAAAGGTGCTTCAGATCTTAAAATCCTTGCAAAAACCGAATGGAATGTGCCCATCCATATGTTTCTAGCTTGTGAATCACCTACACTTTCTGAAATTCTTTTTTTCATTTCAGCCGCTGCCTTGTTTGTAAATGTCAAGGCTAAAATATTAAAGGGGTCAATATTCTGATTAATTAAATGAACAATACGATAAGTCAGAACTCTTGTTTTTCCAGATCCAGCTCCAGCAATAACAATCAACGGACCATTTTTATGAATTACAGGAAGTTTTTGTTGTTCGTTAAGTTTCTGAAGGTATTCAGTCAATTTTAAGTTTTAACTGTTATTAAACTTTAAAGTTAATAAATTAAATTTGAGAAGTGAACCCCAATAAATTAAATACTTCTTTAGAGTTTATAAAAGGAATAGGTAAAATTAGATCTAAATTAATTAGAGATGAATTAAAAATAGATACATGCCAACAAATGCTTTATAATTTTCC
Organism: Flavobacteriaceae bacterium; assembly: GCA_038114965.1. Lineage (GTDB taxonomy): Bacteria > Bacteroidota > Bacteroidia > Flavobacteriales > Flavobacteriaceae > Eutrophosalina. Next base: position 10,153 of record JAYNRW010000021.1, read on the forward strand.
ATTCAGATATATAGATAGATCTAAATTTTTTAAAATTTCTGAAATTAAAAATGAAATGGTTCATGTTCAGATTAAAGGAGTATTTAAAGATTTAAAACTGGTAAAATTTTCCAATAAATATAGACTTGAGGGAAAATTTTTTGATGGATATAATTACATGACAATTAACTGGTTTAAAGGTCTAAGTTGGGTAGAAAAATCAATTGAACTTAATAAAGAATATGTATTGTTTGGTAGATTATCTTGGTTTAACAATAAACCAAATATGGTTCATCCAGAATTTGAAAGAATGAATTCAATTGTAAAAAAAGGTTTTGTAAAGATTAAACCCGTTTATCATTCAACAGAAAAACTTATTAATCATGGAATAACAAATAATTTTTTTATAAAAATTATTAAAAATATTTTTTTATTTGTTGAAGATGAATTAAATGAAAATCTTAATAAAGAAATTAATGAAAAATATAATTTTTATTCTACAAGAAAATCATTAATTAATATACATTTTCCTAAAGATTTTAAGCATTTAGAAATAGCTAAGAAGAAAATAATATTTGAAGAGTTTTTCTTCAATCAACTAAAGTTTAATCTAATTTAAATCAAAAGAAAAAGAATTAATCCTGGATATTACTTTCCTTTAATCAGCAATAAATTCAAGACTTTTTACGACAGTAAATTAAACTTTGATTTAACAAATTCTCAAAAAAAGGTCTTAAAGGAAATTCGCGAAGATTTTTTTAGTAAAAAACAAATGAATCGTCTACTTCAAGGCGATGTTGGTTCAGGAAAGACAATTGTTGCTATTATGTCAATTATAATTGCTGTTGAAAATAATTTTCAATCATGCGTTGTTGCACCTACTGAAATTTTAGCACAACAACATTTTTCATCTTTTATTAACTATTTAAGTGATATTAATATTAATGTTGAAGTTTTAACTGGCTCAACAACTAAATCACAGAGAAAATTAATATTATCTGATTTAATTATTGGTAAAATAGATGTTTTAATTGGAACGCATGCTCTTTTTGAAGATGATGTTATGTTTAAAAATCTTGGTTATGTGGTAATTGATGAACAACATAAGTTTGGTGTTAAGCAAAGAAGTAAAATGTGGAAAAAAAATAACCCCCCTCCTCATGTTTTAATTATGACTGCAACTCCAATACCCAGAACATTGACAATGAGTTTATATGGAGATCTTGATATATCAATAATAGATGAGATGCCTCCAGGAAGAAAAGATATTGTTACAGTTCACAGAAAGGATAGTAATAGGTTAAAAGTATTTGCTTTTTTAAAAGATCAAATTAAGTCAGGAAGACAAGTCTATATAGTATATCCACTAATTGAAGAATCTAAAAAAATGGATTTAAAGTTTCTTGAAGATGGCTATGAAAGTTTATTAAGGGATTTTCCAAGAGATAAATACCAAGTTGGAGTTTTACATGGAAAGATGAAAAACAATGATAAAGATTTCGAAATGAAAAGATTTATTGAAGTTAAAAAAAAAATTTTAATTTCAACAACAGTAATAGAAGTTTGTGTTAATGTTCCAAATGCATCTGTTATGATTATTGAAAGTGCCGAAAGATTTGGACTGTCTCAAATGCATCAACTTAGGGGAAGAGTTGGTAGAGGAAGTTATGAAAGTTATTGTATTCTGATGACTAAAGATAATTTAAGTAATGATGCACAAACTAGAATAAAAGCAATGACAGAGACTAACAATGGTTTTAAAATTTCTGAAATAGATTTAAAATTAAGAGGACCTGGTGATGTTTTAGGTACAAGACAGAGTGGTGATTTAGATTTTAAGCTTGGTGACATAGTGAATGATGGTGATGTATTTAATGAAGCTTTTGAAGAAGTTAAAAAACTATTATCAACTGATCCTGATTTAAAAAACATATCTAATAACAATATAAAATCATATTTGGTTAATAATTCAAATAATAAATCCTGGAATATAATTGGTTAATTAATTATTGATAATATATCTTTACAGAAATGAAAATTTCTTTTAAATGGATCTCTGAAATTATAGACGAAAATCTAGATTTTAAAGAATGTGCTGAATTACTTACTGATATTGGATTAGAGGTTGAAAAGTCTTATGATTTTTCAAATACAAATACTGATCTTTCTCAACTTTTAATTGGAAAGGTTAAAGAATGTATTAAACACCCTAATGCAGATAGACTAAAATTAACTACTGTTGATATTGGTGATTCTGATGATCTTAAAATTATTTGCGGTGCACCTAACGTAGATGTAGATCAAACAGTAGTTGTTGCTCCTGTTGGTAGTACTTTAACAAGTATAAAAGGTGATTCATTTAAGATAAAAAAAGCGAAAATAAGGGATATTGAAAGTCATGGAATGTTGTGTGCAGAAGATGAAATTGGCATAGGCGAATCTCATGATGGAATTATAATATTAGACAGAGAAATTAAACCTGGAACCAAAGCCTCAAAAGTATTTAAATCTTATTCCGATAAAATTTTTGAAATCGGACTTACACCAAACAGATGTGATGCTATTTCTCATTTTGGTGTATCTAGAGACTTACGTGCAGCTATTTCATATAGAAATGATAAACAAATAGATTTGATATCACCTTCAATTTCAAACTTTCACAATACAATTATTTCTCCAAATCTTAATATTGATATTTCTGATTCAAAAGATTGTCGCAGATTCTGTGGGCTTATTATTAATAATATTGAAATTAAAGATTCACCAGATTTTATTAAAAACAGACTTAATGCAATTGGCATTAATCCTATAAATAATATTGTTGATATTACTAACTATGTTATGCATGAATTAGGACAACCACTTCATGCTTATGACAGGAATAAAATTAAATCAAATACAATTAAAATTCAAAAATTTTCTAATCCTAAAAAATTTATAACCTTAGATGGTGAAGAAAGAGATTTAACAAATGATGATTTGATGATTTGTGATGATAATACTCCAATGTGTATTGCAGGAATATATGGTGGTCTAAATCATTCAGTAAATCATGATACCTCTACAATATTTCTAGAGAGTGCTTATTTTGACCCAGTAACAATTAGAAAATCCTCTAAACATCACCTCCTTAATACTGATTCATCATATAGATTTGAAAGAGGAGTTGATCTAGATAACACAGAATATGCCTTAAAACGAGCAGCTGCACTTATTATTGAACATTGTAATGGAGAAATTATAAGTGATTTAATGGATGAATACCCAGGAAAAATTGATGAAAAAAACATAGTACTGAACTTCAACAATGTTGATAAACTTATAGGTTTTAAAATTGATAAATTAAAAATTAAATCAATACTTAATTTGCTTGATTTTAAGATTAATAATGTAACTGATATTTCTGCTGGTATTACTATTCCTAACTACAGACATGATGTTAATAGAGAGTGTGATGTAATTGAAGAAATTTTAAGAATTCATGGTTATAATAACATTGAAATCGATAAAAAACTTAATATTTCAATATCATCATTAACAAATTCTAATAATAAATATCAAAATCTTATTTCAGACTATCTATCTTCATTAGGTTTTAATGAAATTATGAATAACTCACTTGTTGGTGAAAAATCATCTCAAAATGATAATAAAGTAAAATTACTTAATTCTTTAAGTTCTGATATCTCAGCTATGAGAACTTCATTATTACCAGGAATGTTAAAGTCTCTTTCTCATAACATTAATAGAAAGAATACAGACTTAAAATTTTATGAATTTGGCTCCACGTATAAAAAACAAAATGATGTTTATAAGGAAAGTAAAAAACTTGGAATCATTCTTTCAGGAGAAATAATTCAAAGTTCGTGGTATTCAAAAAATAATAAATCAGACCTCTTTATATTAAAAAACATTATTCTTAATATTCTAGAAAAATTTGGAATAAATTATAAAGAAACACATGAGAATAATAAAATTGTTGTATCATACTCAAAAAATAATGCTAAAATTGAAAAAGTTGAAAAATCATTACTTTCTAAGTTTGAAATTAATGATTATGAAGTATTTTACGCATCAATTGAGATAGATACTATATATGAATCTAAAACAGATGAATTTTTTAAAGTAAAGAAATTGTCAAAATATCCTCAAGTAAGAAGAGACTTTTCATTCATTATTGATAATAAAATTCTTTTTAATGATTTAATGAATACTATTAAACAGACAAGTAAATTGATAAAAGAAATTAAACTTATGGATGTTTATGATGGTAAACCCCTGAAATCAAATGAAAAATCTTACTCATTTTCTGTAGTTCTAGAGGATATAAATAAAACTCTTGAAGATTCTGAAATAAATAAGATTTCAGAAAAAATTATTAAAGAGACTTCAAAAAAGTTTAATGCTGTTTTAAGGAGTTAATATATTTCTTCCCTTAGTAATTTAACCTTGTTGTCAGAAAGATAATCTTCAAAAGTCATTAATTTATCGATTATTCCATTAGTTCCTATTTCAATAACTCTATTACCAACTGAATTAGCAAACTCATAATCATGTGTGGTTAGAATTAAATTTCCTTTGAATTTAATTAAAGAATTATTTAATGTTTGTATTGTTTCTAAATCTAAATGATTTGTTGGTTCATCTAACATTAAAAAATTTGATCTTTCCATCATCATTTTTGAAAGAATACATCTTACCTTTTCTCCTCCAGAAAGAACATTACATGTGAGCATCATCATTCTTGATAACATACATCTAACCTTTTCACCACCTGATAGAACATCACAATTTTTCAAAGCTTCTTCACCACTAAAAATCATTTTACCTAAAAAACCTCTTATAAAAACTTCTTCTCTCTCTTCATCATTATTTGCCCATTGTCTTAACCAGTCAATTAGATTAATGTTTTTATTAAAATATGAGTCATTATTTAAAGGCAAATAAGAGCTGCTTATGGTACTACCCCATCGAAATTCTCCACTATAATTAGTATCGATTCCATTAATAATTTCGTAAAATTTTGAAGATATTTTGGAGTCTTTTGAATATAACACCACTTTATTTCCTTTATTTAATGTGAAATCAATTGGCTTTGAAATTTCATCAAATGATAGCTGATTTACATTTAAAATTTGATCTCCACTTTCTCTGTCCATTTCAAATATGATTCCTGGATATCTTCTTGATGAAGGTTTAATTTCTTCGATATTAAGTTTATCAATCATCTTTTTTCTAGATGTAGCTTGTTTAGATTTTGCAACATTAGCACTAAATCTTGCAATAAACTCTTCAAGTTCTTTTTTCTTTTCTTCAGCCTTTTTATTTTGCTGAGCTCTCTGCTTTAAAGCAAGTTGACTTGATTCATACCAAAAAGAATAGTTCCCAGTGTAATGTGTTATTTTTCCAAAATCTATATCTGAAATATGAGTACAAACTGTATCAAGAAAATGTCTGTCGTGTGACACTACAATTACTGTGTTCTCATAATTTATTAAAAAATTTTCTAACCATTTTATAGTTTCAAAATCTAATTCATTAGTTGGTTCATCCATAATTAGTATATCTGGATTTCCAAATAGTGACTGAGCAATTAAAACTCTAACTTTAGTTTTACCATCAAGTTCAGACATCATATTATAATGCAGATCTTCATTGACACCTAATTGTGATAATAAAGATGCTGCATCACTTTCAGCATTCCAACCATCCATTTCTTCAAATTTATTTTGCAATTCCCCTACTCTAACACCATCAGTATCAGAAAAATCTGACTTAGAATATAAATCATCCATTTCTTTTTTTATTTCATAAAGTTCATTATTTCCCATTAGTGTTGATTGCAATACTTGGAAATCATCATAAGCATTGTGATTTTGTTCAAGAACTGACAATCTTTTTCCTGGTTCTATAAAAACACTTCCTGAGTTAGGATTAATTTTCCCTGACAAGATTTTTAAAAAAGTTGATTTTCCTGAGCCATTAGCTCCAATAATTCCATAACAATTACCTTTTTTAAATACTGTATTAACTTCGTCAAAAAGAACTCTTTTTCCGAATTGAACTGAAAGATTTGATGTACTAATCATAATTGCTGGCAAAAATAACAAATTGATATTAAGAGCCATATATTTATATTATTTTTATATAAATGAGGTTATTAATTCTGTTTTTTGTTTTTTCTTTTATTTCATGTAAGAATGACAATCAAAATATTTTTTTTGGAGGAAAAATTTTAAATAAATCAGCCGATAAAATAATATTGAATAAAGATGATAATATCATTAGTGAATCTTTAATTGATGAAAATGGATTTTTTCAGATGAAATTAGATTCAATTAATTCTGGTTTATATAACTTCTTTTTGCAACCTGAATTTCAATATGTTATTCTTGAAAAAAATGACAGTATATATATTAGGTTGAATAGTCTAGATTTTGATGAATCTCTAGTTTTTATGGGTAATGGCGCTTCAAAAAACAACTTTCTAATGGATGTATTTTTGAGTTTTGAAAAAAATTAAGATATATTAAATAAATCCTTTAATGAATCATTTGGTAATTATTTAAAAAAAGTGGATTCCGTCTTGTCAGTTCAAGAAAATAAATTCATTGAATTTAAATCAAAAGTAAAACTTTCACCATTTGCTGAAAAGATGATAAACAACGCTTTATTATATCCA
>JAYNRW010000022.1:0-16691 GCA_038114965.1 Flavobacteriaceae bacterium
CAACTAGTTCTAATAACTCTTCATCATCTACTTGATCAGCTTTGTTTAAGAAAACTACAATTCTAGGAATACCAACTTGTCTTCCTAAAAGGATGTGTTCTCTTGTTTGTGGCATTGGTCCGTCAGTTGCAGCAACAACTAAAATTGCTCCATCCATTTGAGCAGCACCAGTTACCATATTCTTTACATAATCTGCGTGACCAGGACAGTCTACGTGAGCGTAGTGTCTGTTAGCAGTTTGATATTCAACATGTGATGTGTTGATTGTAATACCTCTCTCTTTTTCCTCTGGAGCATTGTCAATTTGATCAAAACTCTTAAGTTCAGAAAGACCTTGTTTAGCTAGTACCGTAGTGATAGCAGCTGTAAGGGTAGTTTTACCGTGATCTACGTGTCCAATTGTACCGATATTTAAATGCGGTTTGGAACGATCAAAAGTTTCCTTAGCCATAATTTTAGATTTTTTAGTTTTTTAAATGCGCGCAAATATAACAATTTTATGGAATAAAACTGTATTTATTTATTTTTTTTATGCATTGATTTTTTAAGTATTAAAAAAATTAATTAAAATGAAGATTTTCTGACTATGAATAATCCAGAATTTATGTCACTAATTATTATATTTTCACTCTGGAAAAAAGGATAAACACTCCAAGCCCCATTAAACGCTTCAATATTTTTGCCTTTTTTTCCTTCATGATCTCCCGGATCAGAATTTCTAGGTAGCATTGGATTTGGCTTACCTGAGTGATCATGATCATTGTGAGTATCAAAAAAACCAACTTCTTTTATATTTTTTTGAGAAATATTGACAATATCAATAACTCTTAAACCAGAGGTATAACTTGCTAAATAAAAACTACTTCCATTTACGTATCCATTATGATCAATTGCATCAGTATCAGCTATGTAATCAAAATGTGAAACAGGATTATCAAGATCAGACAAATCGATTATAATTGTTCTTGTCTTATTAACCAATTCTCCATTAGAGCTTAATTCATCAAGTTCATCACCCATTAACAAATATTTATGATCTAAAGTTAACCACGATTGATGAGTGTACTGGTGGTCATAAAAAAAAGTACTTAAAAGGAGTGGTTCAGACTTATTAGATACATCAACAAAAACAACCCTATCTTCATTACTGCCAATAAATATTTCCTTGCCTTGATGATCTGAATCTGGACCTTTGTAGTTAATAATTTGAGCATCATGAGTATATCCATTTTCTGGAAATTCAAGCTCTAAAATTGGATTTTTGGGATCGGAAATATTTAGAATATGTAATCCTTTCCCCCTTGCACCAGCAGTGTAAGCTCGACCTGAATCTTCATTAATTGCAATGTTGTGCGCCTGACCATATCCGCTGTATAAAACATCAGGATTATGAATTTGTTTAGATTCTAACCCTCTAAGTTTTGTGAGATCGAATATCTGTAAACCATGACCATCAGCTTCGCTAACAACAAAAGCATGATCTTTATAAACCTTGATATCTCTCCAAGAACTATTTACAGTTGCGGTAGGAATTTTACCTAAATATTGAGGTTCTTTTGGACTTGAAATATCAATAATTCCAGTTCCGTTATCGAGCCCCATAAGAGCATATTCTTTTCCAGTTTGAGGGTCAGTCCATCCCCAACAATCATTACCTGAGCTAGCATCCATTTCTTCCAAAGAAACATAACCCATTAATTCATAACCACTACAATCATATTCATAACTAACTCCATTGAGTTCAAATTTTGCATGACCATTAATACATTCAGCTAAAGGTTTGCTTTCTTCAGACCTTTCATATTCTTCATATTCACATGAAAGATGAATTATTACAAAAATTACTGTATAAATTATTTTAGTTATTAAGCTCTGGATCTTCAAGTTCATTTTTTTGTTGAATTTTATTTTGGGTTGTAATTACATATACAAGACAGGTCAAGTAAATAACGAAAATAATGAAACCGACAATAAATAATAATAAGTCCACTTTAATTTTTATTTAAATCATTTCTTCTTTGTCTGATCGCTATGGAAAATGCAAGTATTGATGGGACCCATATACCAACAAAAATTCCTTCTAATTTATTGCCCGTGAACCATAAACTAACTGAAAGTAAAAATGAAATGAAAGCTAGTATGATAGGATAATAATTTAATATAAAATTTTTCATAAAATAAATTATTCAAAAATCATGCAACAGTTGTTTGGCATCAGGTTTGCTCATGATAGATATGAATAATTTGGTAATAATAGGTCATCCTGACAAATCTTCTTTTTGCTATAATGGAATTTTTAAAACTGTAACTGATAAATTAAATTCAGCTAAAAATCAGTCTATTGAAATAATTGATTTATATAGAGATAGTTACAACAGACCCAGAACAAAACTTATTAAGCGATATCAAGACTTAGTAAGATGGTCAAATAGAATTTATATAATTTCACCCGTATGGTGGTTTAGACTTACACCAAGATTAGAAGTTTTTTTTGATGAAGTTTTTACGCCAGGTTTTGCATATAAATTTCAAAATATTACGAAAACTTATGCATATCCCGTTCCATTCTTGTCAAAGAAAAAGATAAGGACTTACATAACTCACGGAGCTCCTGCTCTTCCAGTTCTAACACTTTATGTAAATTCTGTTAAATTAAGACTTGTAATGGGTGTATATACTTTTGTATTCGGTTGGAGAATTTCGCTATTTACAAAAACAAAACAATTCTGGTCAGTTCCTTTTGTGTCAGATAAAAAAAGATTCAAATATTTAAAGACTGTAGAAAGAGACATTGAAAAGGATTTAAAAGAAGGATAAGAGCCAATGCGGAGAGTTGAACTCCGGACCTTTTCCTTACCAAGGAAACGCTCTACCCCTGAGCTACATCGGCTTAAAGGTTGAGCGGGAGACCGGGTTCGAACCGGCGACATTCAGCTTGGAAGGCTGACGCTCTACCAACTGAGCTACTCCCGCTGGTAGTTTTGTGGGGAGAGCAGGATTCGAACCTGCGAAGGTAAAAACCAACAGATTTACAGTCTGTCCTCGTTGGCCGCTTGAGTATCTCCCCAAAAAAAAGAGCCGATGGAGGGACTCGAACCCACGACCTGCTGATTACAAATCAGCTGCTCTAGCCAGCTGAGCTACATCGGCGATTTTAGCGATGGCAAATGTATTTAATTATTTTTTTCTAAAAAAAAAATCTTGATTTTATTTTATCTCTTTTCCCTCGGATGATTTAACATGTAGTCATTTAGCATTTTAGGCACTTTGATTTTGGTATAAATTTGAGTTGAAGCTAACGATGAATGACCAAGAATTTCTTTAACTGAGTTTATATCTGCACCATTATTTATCATGTGAGTTGCAAACGAATGTCTTAAAACATGTGGACTAATTTTATTTTTAGAAGAAATTTGTCTAAAATATTTTTTTACGATTCTATATATTGTAGAGGGACTAATTTTTTTACCATTTTTAGATTTGAATAAATAATTACTAATAGAATTATTTGAGCTGTACTTTTTAATTTTTGATAAAAGATTTGGTAAAACAGGAACTAATCTTTCTTTATTTCTTTTTCCTAAAACTTTAATAAGACCTTGTTCAAAATAAATGTCTTCAAATTTTAAATTTATTAATTCATCTCTTCTAATTACAGTTGAATATAAAATTTCAATAATTAGAAAATCTCTATCTAATTTACCTGAATTATTATTAAATATTTCAAATACCTTATCCATTTCTCGTTCATTAAAAGGTATTATAATCTTGGGTTCAACTTTTAAGTTTCTGTGAAGCTTTAACGGAGAAACATTAAGTTTATTAATAGCAATTAAAAAATTGAAATATGATTTTAAAGAAGAGATTTTTCTATTTATAGATCTGCTTGATAAGCCATTCTCTGATAATTCAACAATCCATTGTCTTACAAAAGAATAATTTAATTTTTCGTTCAATTTCACCCTGTTTATGTTCAAGAATTTATTGAATTCTTCAAGGTCATTAATGTAAGCACTAACAGTATGTTTAGAGTATTTTTTTTCGGACTCAATAAAATTCTTAAAATCGCTTAGATACATAAAGATCCTATCTAAACAAAGTTAATTTTTTTATTGATTTTCTTTATCTCTTAGCTTTTGGACGTGAGCAGCTTTGATAAATTTATTTCTGTTTTTAACTGAAGGTTTGGTAAAAGCTTGTCTTTCTCTTAATGACTTTAATGCTCCAGTTTTATCAAACTTTCTTTTAAATCTCTTAAGGGCTTTATCAATACTTTCTCCTTCTTTAACAGGTATAATTAACATATAATAGTTTTTTGCCTGGCAAATCTATAAATAAAAATGAAAATATAACTTATTTAGATAAAATTTTTCTTGAAATAACTAGTTTTTGAATCTCACTAGTACCTTCTCCAATTGTGCAAAGCTTGGAATCTCTCAAATATTTCTCAACAGGAAAATCCTTAATGTATCCATAACCTCCAAATATTTGAACAGCTTCATTGGAAACTTTAACACAAAGTTCTGATGTAAAAAGCTTACACATTGCACTTTCAAGTGTCATTGGTTCTAGATTGTTAATTTTATCAGATGCATTCCTTATTAATAATTCTGCTGCTTGAATTTCAGTTGCCATGTCTGCCAATTTAAATGAAATCGCTTGAAATGAACTTATAGGCTTTCCAAACTGAATTCTTTCATTAGAATACTTTAGGGAAGCTTCGTATGCGCCCTTTGCAATTCCTAAAGAAAGTGCAGCAATTGAAATTCTTCCACCATCTAAAATTTTCATAGATTGCTTAAAACCTTCACCAACTTCACCTAGTCTATTTGAATCATCAATAATACAATCTTGGAATATCATTTCAGCTGTTTCAGAGGCTCGCATTCCAAGCTTATTTTCCTTTTTTCCAGCTTCAAAACCTCTAGTACCTCTTTCAATAACAAATGCTGTTGAGTTATTTTTTTCTCCAACAGGACCAGTTCTAAAGATCACAACTGCAACATCACCCGATTTACCGTTAGTTATTAATTTATTAGTGCCATTTAAAACCCATTTGCTTCCTTTTCTTAGAGCAGTTGATGCCATTTTACTAGCATCTGAACCTGTGTTAGGCTCAGTTAGCCCCCATGCACCAATATGTTTTCCCGAAGCTAGATTTGGTAACCATTTACTTTTTTGATCTTCATTTCCAAATTTTAAGATATGATTTGTACATAGAGAATTGTGTGCAGCTACTGAAAGACCAATTGATGGATCAATTTTAGAAATTTCAACAATTGACGCAACATATTCATGATAACCAAAACCAGAACCTCCATAAATTTCAGGTACTAACATACCCATAAAACCATACTCACCTGCTTTATTAAGAACTTCTTTAGGGAAGTGCTGACTTTCATCCCAATCCATAACATATGGTTGAATATATTGGAGTGAAAAATCCTTAGCACTACTTTCAATCAAATTGATTGACTCTTTATTGTAACTTAAATTTTGATGAGCTGATTTTGTATTCATATTTTAAATAAAACAAAAAAAATGCCAAAAGAATTATTTCTTAATAGCTTCAAGATATTTATTTAATTGCTTTTTAACTACTGGAAATAACAAGTAGAGTCCAACCATGTTTGGGAAAACCATTGCAAAAATCATTGCATCTGAAAACGCCCATATTGAATTCATACTTGCAGCAGATCCGATAATAACAAATGAAAGAAATAATAGTTTATATGTTAAATCAGATTTTTCACCTCTTCCAAATAAATATTTCCATGACTGAAGACCATAATACGACCAGGATATCATAGTTGAAACTGCAAACAACACAACTGCAACTGTCAAAAATATATCTGAAAATGGTATATATTCAGCAAATGCTTTTGATGTAATTCCAGCTCCTTCATACATAACCCCATCAATCATAACACCACCTTCTCCCCCATACGCAAATACACCTGTTGAATTAAATGTAATTATTACTAGTGCTGTCAAAGTACATATAACAACTGTGTCAATAAAGGGTTCTAGTAAAGCTACTAAACCTTCAGATGCAGCGTATTTAGTTTTTACAGCTGAGTGAGCTATAGATGCAGAACCTACACCAGCTTCATTTGAAAAGGCTGCTCTTCTGAATCCTACCATTAGAACACCAATTATTCCTCCAACACCGATTGCAGTTGGATTAAAAGCTTCTCTAAAAATTAGAGCAAATGCATCATCAATAAAACTAAAATTTATACCTAGTATGTAGACACAAGCAAGTATATATAATAAAGCCATAAATGGAACAATTTTTTCAGTAACAGAAGCTATTCTTTTTATACCTCCTATAATTATAATTCCAACAACAACGGCAAGAATAATCCCAATCACAGCACCGGCAAATGTTGATTCAAATCCTAGTAAATCTTTTAAAACTATAGCTGCTTGATTTGCTTGTGCTGCATTACCTCCTCCAAAGGATCCTCCGATACAAAAAATAGCAAATAAAACTGCTGATATTTTACCTAAAGTTGCAAAGCCTTTTTCTTTGAGCCCTTTGCTTAAGTAATACATTGGACCACCATATACAACTCCATCTTTATCAACATCACGATAATGAACACCCAAAGTACATTCAACAAATTTTAATGACATTCCCATTAATCCACAAACTATCATCCAGAAAGTAGCTCCAGGTCCACCCAATGCAATTGCTAATGCTACACCGGCAATATTACCATTACCTACGGTTCCAGAAACTGCAGTTGTAAGAGCTTGAAAATGTGAAACTTCACCATCTTTAGAATTAGATCCGTCTTTTTCAATTTCATCATATTTTCCACGAACTACATTAATAGATGTTATAAAATATCTAATGTTTGGAAAACCAAAGTATAATGTAAAAAAGATGGCACTACCAACTAAAAGATATATTACAAACGGGTTTTCACCAATTGAAAAAAAGACTACCTGACTAAAAAAATCTGAGACAGGCTGAAATGCTTCATCAATTCTTTGATCTAACCCTTTTTCTTGTGAAAAAACAGGTAATGTAAAAAGACTAAAAAAACTTAGGAGAAATATTTTTTTCATAAATGATTGTTTGATTAAGTGATCATAAGTCAAAAACTGAAGATCTTTTCGAATATACTATATCTTTAAGTCTCATCCAAAAAGCTAGAACGAGATATATAAAAAATCCAATACCAAGACCAAAAAAACTACTATATATAAAGGCTAGTCTTACGTACTTTGATTTAATTCCTAAAAAATCTGCTAATCTTGAGCAAACTCTAAAGCCATATTTTTCTAAACTATATCTTAACCTATTCACTTACTTCAAAACCACATTCAACCCATTTTAAAAAACCACCATCAAGATTAAAGACATTATTAAAACCAAATTCTTTCATAATCTCACATGCTGCATAACTTCTCTTACCAGATCTACAATAAACATAATAATTTTCATCCTTTGAACATTTATCTAAAAACTTCATAAATTCCATTGATTTATAGAAATCTATATTTATAGAATTATCAATATATCCTTCAATAAATTCTTCTTGAGTTCTTACATCTAAACATATATTTTTTGAGTTTGACTCTTTGTTTGTTTTCCAATCTTGGATATTCAAATTCATTATTAAAAATTTTATGCTGTTAAATTAACTATTAAAACTTTTTTCTATGGCTTTTTTTTAAAAAAAGTTTCTATATTTGAGGTATGAATAACCGTTTTAAATTTTGGTGGCACTTATTGAAGTTTAGGCTCCTGTCGCTATAAGTTTAAAATTTTAAAATATTTAAGGCTTGTCATTGCGACAGGCCTTTTTTTATTATATGAAGTTTAAATTAAATGAAAATAGAAAAGAAATAATTACAGACACACTCACCCCTGTAAGTATATATTTAAAAATAAGAGATAATTATGCAAATTCTATATTACTAGAAAGTAGTGATTATAGTTCAAAAGATAATAGTTACGCTTATATATGCTTCAAACCTATAGCAAAATTTCAAGTAGAAAATAATAATATTAAAACAAAATATCCTGGCAAAGAATTTATTACCGAAAAAATTAATGATGATAAATCAGTTTTAGAAAAACTTAATGAATTCATTGGTTCTTTTAAATTTTCTAATGAATTTAAAAATGATAAATTCCAGAGTAAAGGAATTTATGGATATATGAGTTATGATTCAATAAACTACTTTGAAAATATTAAACTTTCTAATAAAAATTATGGTGATAGCATACCTCAAATGCTATACTGTTTATATGAAAATGTTATTGTTGTAAACACTTTTAATAATCAATCAACAATTATTTCTTTTTCAAAAGATAATGATGAAATAAATAAAATTGAAAAAATAATATTCAATAAAGCTATTTCTAATTTTAATTTTAAAAAAGTTGGAGATATTAAATCCAATCTTACTGATAAAGAATTTATAAAACTAGTAAAAAATGGTATTTCACATTGCATGCGAGGAGATGTATTTCAAATAGTTTTGTCAAGAAAATTTGTTCAACCCTTTCAAGGTGATGATTTTAATGTTTACAGAAATCTAAGATCTATAAACCCATCACCATATCTATTTTATTTTGACTATGGTAAATTCAAAATTTTTGGAAGTTCACCAGAGGCACAATTAGTTATTAATAATCAAAAGGCAGAAATTCATCCTATTGCAGGAACATTTAAGAGAACAGGTGATGATAATTATGATAGAGAAAAAGCTAAGGAATTATTAAAAGATGATAAGGAAAATAGTGAACACATGATGCTTGTAGATCTTGCAAGAAATGATTTAAGTAGGTCATGTAAAGATGTTGTTGTAGAAAAAGATAGAGAAATTCAGTTTTACTCACACGTAATTCATTTAGTATCAAAGGTTACTGGAACTCTTAAATCAAAATCCAAAGAAATAATTGGTAATACATTTCCAGCTGGAACTTTAACAGGTGCACCTAAGTACAAAGCAATGGAATTAATAAATCACTATGAGACATCAAAAAGACAATTCTATGGTGGAGCAATTGGAATGATTGACATTGAAGGAAACTTTAACCATGCAATTATTATAAGATCATTTTTATCTAAAAACCAATCATTGTATTTTCAAGCTGGTGCTGGAGTGGTCTCGAAGTCTGTTCCAAAAAATGAATTAAATGAAGTATTCAACAAAATTGGAGCATTAATGAAATCAATTGAAAAAGCAGAATTAAAATGAAAAATAAAATTTTAGTTATTGATAATTACGACTCATTTACTTACAATCTAGTACACTATCTAGAGGATTTAGATTGTGAAGTTGAAGTATTTAGAAATGATATGATTGATATTAATCATGTTAATAATTTTGACAAAATTTTATTATCACCAGGACCAGGTATTCCTGATGAAGCTGGATTATTAAAATCAATTATATCTAATTATTATAAAACAAAAAATTTTTTGGGAGTTTGCCTCGGACATCAAGCAATAGCAGAAACATTAGGGTGTGATTTATTGAACTTAGATGATGTTTTTCATGGAATTTCAACTGAAATTAAAGTTGTAAAAGATGATGTTCTTTTTACATCAATTCCCAAGACTCTCAAAGTAGGCAGATACCATTCTTGGGTAGTTAAAGAGTTAAATGATGAATTTGAACTTTTAGCTCATGATTATGATGAAAATATAATGGCATTTAAACATAAAAAATTTAAGTTGTGGGGTGTTCAATTTCATCCTGAATCTATTCTCACTGAACACGGTAAAATACTTTTAAAAAATTGGATTAATACATGATGAAAAATTTATTAGAAAAACTTTTTGAAAATGAGACTCTAACATATGATGAGTCAAAATCTGTTTTGTTAGAAATTTCTGCAAAAAAATATGATGATTCATTAATTGCTTCATTTTTGACGGTCTACAAAATGAGAATGCCCTGTGTTGAAGAAATTGAAGGATTTAGAGATGCATTACTTGATCTATGTCTTAAAATTGATTTTGATGATTTAAACTCAATAGATTTATGCGGAACAGGTGGAGATGGAAAAAACACTTTCAATATTTCAACTATTTCATCATTTGTAGTAGCTGGAGCTGGATATACAGTTACTAAACATGGTAACTATGGTGTTTCTTCAGGATGTGGCTCTAGTAATGTATTAGAGTTTCTTGGTATTAAATTTTCAAATGATTATGATTTTTTAAGAAAATGTATTGATGAATCTAATATCACTTTTTTACATGCTCCACTTTTTCATCCTGCAATGAAAAATGTTGCTCCAGTAAGAAAAAGTTTAGGTTTTAAAACTTTTTTTAATGTATTAGGACCACTTGTTAACCCATGTCAACCAAAAAATCAAATAACTGGTGTATATAGCTTAGAACTCGCAAGATTATATGGTCATATTTTTAGAAATACAGATAAAAACTTCTCTGTATTATATTCTCTTGATGGATATGATGAAGTATCATTGACCAATGAATTTAAATTAATCAATAACAAGAGTGAACAAATTTTAGACTATAGTTATTTTGATTTAAAAAAATTAAAACAAAATCAAATCGAGGGAGGTTCTGATATCGTCAGCTCAGCAAAAATTTTTATGGATGTTTTGAATGATAATTGTACTGAAGCGCAAAAAAATGTTATACTAGCTAATGCTGCATTAGCAATAAAGACTATATCATCAAAAAAAATAACAGAGTGTTTAAGTATTGCTAGGGAATCACTGGAAAGCAAAAAAGCTCTCAATTCATTTAATAAACTTTTAAGTATAAGTAAATGAATATTTTAGATAAAATAGTTGAGAGAAAAATAGTTGAAGTAAATCAACTAAAAAACTCAGAATCTTATACATCTCTAGAGAAAAGCGATTATTTTGGTATACCTACAAAAAGCCTTTCAAAAAATATCTTGCAAAACCAAATCTCAATAATTGCTGAACATAAAAGAAAATCTCCTTCTAAGAAAGAAATTAATTTTACTTCAAAAACTAAAGACATCGTTTTAGGATATGAACAACATGGTGCAGTAGGTATTTCAGTTTTAACAGATGAGTATTTTTTTGGCGGGTCAAAAAAAGATTTAAAAATTGTTAAAGAGGCCTGTAGTATTCCAATATTGAGAAAGGATTTTATCATTGATGAGTTTCAAATCATTGAGTCTAAATCGATTGGTGCCGATGCAATTTTACTTATTGCAGCTATACTAACTAAAAATCAAATTTCTAATTTTTCAAGAATAGCTAAAGAATTAGGATTAAATGTATTAACTGAAATTCATTCAATTGATGAATTGCAAAAATGTGATTTAAAAAACATTGATATAGTAGGTGTAAATAACAGAGATTTAAAAAGTTTTGAAGTTGACATTAATAACAGCATAAATATATCTAAACATATACCATCCGAAATGGTTAAAATTTCTGAAAGTGGTATTGAAAATCCAAGAGACATTAAAAACTTAATTAATGAAGGTTTTGATGGTTTTTTAATTGGAGAAAGATTTATGAAATCTGAAAATCCAGGAATTAGTTTAAAAAAATTTATTGAAGAAATAAGATGATTATTAAAGTCTGTGGTTTAAATAATGGTGATAATATAAATCAATTAATGAAACTAGATTTAGATTTCATGGGAATAATTTTTTATGAGAAATCATCTAGATTCTTTAGTTCTGGTGTTCTACCAAAATCAGAAAAAAAATATGTTGCTGTTTTTGTTGATGAATCGTTAGATGTTATCAAAAAATTAATCAATATATATAAATTTGAATATGTACAATTACATGGTAATGAAGATGAGAAATTTTGTAAAGAACTAAGTAGTTTATGTAATGTTATTAAAGCTTTCAGAATTGATGATACATTTGATCTAAATGACATTGAAAAATATAGCAAATACTGCAAATACTTTCTTTTTGATACTTTCACTGAATCTTATGGTGGATCAGGAAAAAAATTTAACTGGGACATACTTTTAAATTACAATCATAAAAAAGATTTTATTCTTAGTGGTGGAATTAATTTAGAATTAATTAGTAGTATAAAAAAATTAAAGAATCAATTGCCAAATTTAATTGGTGTCGATCTTAACTCTAAATTTGAAATTAAACCTGGTTTAAAAGACATTAATAGAGTGAAAAAATTTATAAAATCAATAAAAAATGAAAACACATAATGTAGATTCAAAAGGTTTTTATGGTGAATTTGGCGGAGCATTTATTCCGGAAATGCTGTATCCTAATGTAGAAGAATTAAGAAATAATTATTTAAAAATTTCTTCTTCAAAAAGTTTTAAAAATGAATTTAATAAACTTTTAAAGGACTACGTTGGAAGACCTACTCCACTGTACTTTGCAAAAAGATTATCAGAAAAATATAATACCAAAATATATCTCAAAAGAGAGGATTTATGTCATACTGGAGCTCACAAAATAAATAATACTATTGGGCAAATTTTACTTGCCAAAAAACTTGGAAAAAAAAGAATTATTGCAGAAACTGGAGCTGGTCAGCATGGTGTCGCAACTGCAACAGTTTGTGCGTTAATGGGTGTTAAATGTATTATATATATGGGTGAGGTTGACATTAAAAGGCAGGCGCCAAATGTAGCTAGAATGAAAATGCTGGGTGCTGAAGTTAGACCAGCAACCTCTGGTAGTAAAACTCTCAAAGACGCAACTAATGAAGCTATCAGGGATTGGATTAATAATCCAGTAAATACTCACTATATAATTGGATCTGTAGTAGGACCTCATCCTTATCCAGACATGGTTGCTAGATTTCAATCTGTTATTGGTGAAGAAACTATAAATCAGCTTCAGGAAATTGAAAATAAATCTAAACCAGATTATGTTATAGCTTGTGTTGGTGGAGGAAGTAATGCTGCTGGACTTTTTTATCCATTTCTAGACAATTATGATGTTAAAATAATTTGTGTTGAAGCAGCAGGTAAGGGAATTGATACTGGAGAAAGTGCAGCTACATCCATTTTAGGTAAGACAGGTATTATTCATGGTTCAAAAACCTTATTAATGCAATCAAATGATGGACAAATAACAGAACCATATTCAATTTCAGCTGGTCTTGATTATCCAGGTATTGGTCCAATGCATGCAAACTTATTTAAGTCAAAAAGAGGAGAATTTATTTCAATTACTGATCAAGATGCTATGAAATGGGGATTGATTTTATCTCAAACTGAAGGTATTATTCCAGCAATAGAAACATCACATGCTTTTGCAGTTTTAGACAAGAAAAAATTTAAACCTAATGATATAATAGTGTTTAACTGTTCAGGAAGAGGAGATAAAGATTTAGACACATATATTGAATATTTTAAATTGTGATTTATGAATAGAATTAATAAGACATTTATAAATAAAAAAAATATTTTATCAATTTACTTTACAGCAGGTTTCCCAAAATTACAGGATACAATGTCTATTATCAAAGAACTCAACAACTCAGGTGTTGATATGATTGAAATTGGTTTACCATTTAGTGATCCATTAGCTGATGGACCCACTATTCAAGAAAGCTCAACGATAGCATTATCAAATGGTATGAATACAAATATTTTATTTGATCAAATAAAAGATCTAAGATCAGTAACTGAATTGCCTGTAATAATAATGGGATATTTAAATCCCATAATCCAATATGGAATTGAAGAGTTTTGTTTAAAATGTAAAGAATGTCAAATTGATGGATTGATTATTCCTGATTTACCAGTTGATATTTATCATGATCAGTATCAAAGTATTTTTAAAAAATATAATTTACATAATATGTTCTTAATTACACCTCAAACATCTGAGGAAAGAATCCGATTTATTGATGAAATTTCTGAAGCTTTTATTTATATGGTAAGTAGTTTTAGTACTACTGGTGCACAAAAAATATTTGGAGATGAAACTGTAAATTATTTTAAAAGAATTAATAAAATGAATTTGAAAGCCCCATTATTAGTTGGCTTTGGAATTAGTAATCAAGAAACATGTAGAGTTGCAACTGAGAATAGTGATGGAGTAATTATTGGATCAGCCTACATCAACTGTTTAAAGAGCAGTGGAATAAAAGCAACTAAAAAATTCATTGAGGGTTTGAGATAAAATTATCTAATAAAAACTGGACTATTAGCATTTTCAGTATGTTCATCACTAAAAGTGTAGCCTGCAGAATTAAATGATAAAATTTCCTCATATTTTGTGATATTATTATCAACTAAATATCTAACCATTAATCCACGTGCTTTTTTTGCATAGAAAGAAATTACTTTTAGTTTACCATTTTTAAAATCTTTAAAAACAGGAGATATTATATTATAGTCAATAATTTTCTTGTTAATAGCATTAAAATACTCATTACTTGCCAAGTTTAAAATTATGGAATCTTTTTCCAGTTCATCAATAAGTTCTTTAGTAATTGAATCTGCCCAAAAATCGTAAAGATTTTTTGATCCATTCACTGTAAGTTTTGTGCCCATTTCCAAACGATATGGTTGAATGAGGTCTAAAGGTTTTAGCATTCCATACAAACCGGAAAGTATCCTTAATTGATTCTGAAGTGTATTAACCTTATCTACAGTTAGTGATTTTGCATCTATCCCATCATAAACATCACCATTAAAAGCAAATAAAGCTGGTCTTGAATTATTATTGTTGTGTTCTAAATTAAACTCATTATTTCTTGTCCAATTTAAATCCGCAAGTTTTTCAGAAATATTTTGTAAGTTTTTTAAATCAGAGGGTGATTTTTCTTTTAATACAGTATTAATAACTTCTGCTTGTTTTAAAAATTTAGGTTGTGAACAACTAAAAGTCTCAATTTCACTTTTAAAATCAAGAGACTTGGCCGGTGATATTAAAATTTTCATACTTAAAATTAATTATTTTTTGAATAATTTTTCCACTTTTCCAAACATAAACTAATATCTTCAGGCAACTGACTTTCAAACTTCATTTGTTTATTTGTTCGAGGATGATTAAAACCTAGTGATTGAGCATGAAGAGCTTGCCTTGGAAGTATTTTGAAACAATTTTCTACAAACTGTTTATACTTTGTAAATATTGTTCCTTTAATTATTTTATTTCCACCATACCTTTCGTCATTAAATATGGGATTGCCCAAGTATTTCATATGAGCTCTAATCTGATGTGTTCTACCAGTCTCTAATTGACATTCTATTAGACTCACATAGTTAAATTCCTGTAATACTTTATAGTGAGTTATAGCTCTTTTACCATAATTTTCATCCTCAGTGACTGACATTATCATTCTGTTTTTTTTATCTCTTGATAAATAATTATCAACTGTTCCATGATTTTCAGTAAAACTTCCCCATGTAAGAGCTATGTATTTTCTTTCAGTTTGCTTTAAAAAAAATTGTTCTGATAAGTTTCTCATTGCAATTTCAGTTTTAGCTACAACTAATAACCCGCTTGTATCTTTATCAATTCTATGAACTAAACCAGGTCTTCCGCTACTGTTTTCAGGCAATTCATTCACATGATATAAAATACCATTTAAAAGCGTTCCAGTATAGTTTCCATGACCAGGATGAACCACTAAATTAGGTGGCTTATTAACAACTAAGACATCTTTATCCTCATAAATAATTTCAAAATCTATCTTTTCAGGTTCAAGAAGATTTTCATAAGGTGGGTGAGTAAACATTACTTTAACTTCATCACCTGGTTTTACTTTATAGTTTTGTTTAACGGGATTATCATTTGCGTAAATAAATCCATTTTTTGCAGCTATTTGGATTTTATTTCTTGATGCATTTTCAATTCTGTTCATTAAAAATTTATCAATCCTCAATGGTTCTTGCCCTTTATCTACTTTAAAGGAAAAGTGCTCATATAATTCGTCATTTAATTGAGATTCTTGCAAATACTACTTATTTATACCATTACCTAATACAAAATCAATTTTTGATTTTTTTGGAATTATATCTCCTTCCTTTACTTCATTTTCTAAGTACAAAACTTTTAGAACCATATCTTTTCCAATATTATCTTCATAAGAAATCTCACCTAATTCTAAATCTAAAGCCGAAAGTGTAGACTCAGCATTTCTTTTTGTAAGCTGAATTAAGTTTGGAAGAATAACATTGCCATAACTAGTTGGATTTATTGTTAAATAAATTTTTCTGTTCTTTTTGACATTTTTATTTGATTTTGGAATTTGATCCAATACTGTATTTTTATCGTAATCAGGGTTAAAAAAAGATGAGTCAATAACTTCATATCTCAACTTATTTTCTTCCACAATTTTTTCTACATCTGATAATTGTAGTCCAATCAAATTTGGTACTGAAATTTTACTCGTTTGTTTGGTGTAAAAAAACAGAAATAATATTGAAATCAATACAATAACTGAGAAGATAATAATTGCTAAAAATATTTGTTTAATAAATGCTTTACTGTATAGAAATTTCATAAAAAACTGAAAAACAAATATATATAAATAAGTATCTTTAGATCCTCAAAAAATATAAAATTCATGAAAAAAAATGTTGCAGTTGTCATGGGTGGATACTCATTAGAACATAACGTTTCACTTAACAGTGGTGCTTACGTCATGAAAACAATTGACGATAAACTGTATAATATTTTTAAAATAATTATATCAAAAGAAAAATGGGTTTATGTTGATGGGGATAATAATGAACATATTCTTAATAAAGATAATTTTA
>JAYNRW010000023.1:0-10536 GCA_038114965.1 Flavobacteriaceae bacterium
TTTCTTCAAAGTTAATTTGTAATTTTACTTTAATCAAATTAATAATGAATATTACCTTAACTGAAAATTCCAGAATTTCTAATGTAGATTTTTCAAATCTTCAATTTGGCCAAATATTTAGCGATCATATGTTTGTATGTGATTATGTTAATGGAGAATGGTCAAATCAAAGAATTCTTCCTTATTCTGACATAAAAGTTAGTCCATCTTCTAGGGTTTTTCATTATGGTCAAGCAATTTTTGAAGGAATGAAAGCTTACAAAGATGATAATGATGGTATTTGGCTTTTTAGGCCTGATGAAAATTTTAAAAGATTTAATATTTCATCTAAAAGGTTAGCAATTCCAGAAATTCCAAAAAAAGTTTTTTTTGAGGGCTTGAATGAACTATTAAAAATTGATAATGAATGGATAAAAAAAGGAAATGGAAATTCATTATATGTCCGTCCTTTTGTTTTTGCTTCTGAACCTTCCATAAATGCTAGTGAAGCAAATGCATATAAGTTTATGATTATATGTACTCCCGCAAAATCTTATTATGACAATCAAGAAATTTGGGTAAAAATTGAAGAAAAATATAGTCGTGCTGCCAGGGGCGGTGTTGGATATGCAAAAGCTGCAGGAAATTATGCTGCTCAATTTTATCCAACTCAAATTGCTAAAGATGAAGGATTTCAACAAATAATTTGGACTGATTCAAATAATCATAACCGTATTGAAGAAGCGGGCACTATGAATCTTTTTTTTAAAATTAATGACACTTTAATCACTTCTCCAACTAGTGATAGTATATTAGACGGAGTTACAAGAAAAAGTATTATTGAGATAGCAAAATCCATAAATATAAGTGTTGAAGAGAGAGATATAACTGTTGATGAGCTATTAACCGCGCACAAATCTGGAACTCTAAAGGAAATTTTCGGAACTGGTACAGCTGTAACTGTACTGCCAATTAGCGGATTTGGTTATAGAGGAAATAGGTTTTCAATTATCTCTAATGAAGAAAAAACCTCTGATCTTTTAAAAATAAAGCTTAATAATATTCAATATGCTAAAACCAATGACTTTAATCATTGGCAGTATAAAATTACTTAAAAAACTTGCTAAAATTAGGTTTAAAATAGTTTGGCCCTTTCATAACTTTTCCATCTTCACGATATATTGGATTTCCATCTAGACCCAGTTTACTCATATTACTTTTTTGAATTTCATCAAAAACATCTTCAATTAAATCTTGCATCCCATGTTCAATTATAGTACCGCATAAAATATATAACATGTCACCTAATGCATCCGCAACTTCAATTATATCATTATTATTAGCTGCTTCTAAATATTCTTTATTTTCTTCATCCATTAAGTTGAATCTAAGGGAATTTTTATCATTACCTAAATTTGCTAACGGAGAATTACTATAACCAATCTTATAAGTTTCATGAAACTTCTTTACTGAATCTATTTGTTTTTTCATATGGGATAAATTTGATATATCTTTGTAAAAATAATTAAATATGTTTACAGAGGGACAGATTATATTTGCATTATCATTTATAATTATATTTTCAATAATTATTTTTTTAAGTTATAAAAAGGATATAAAATTTTTAAATAAAACTTACAAAGGGGTAAAATGGGTTTTGGTTGGATTTATTGTGTTTTTTCTTCTTCTGGTATATCTAAAATCATTAGTAAATGCTTAAAAATTTAATTTTAGTATTTATTGGAGGAGGCTTAGGTAGTGTGTGTAGATATCTTATTTCAAGAATTGAAATACTTAACTCTTCAATACCATTTAATACATTAATTGTAAATACAATTGGTTCTTTATTAATAGGAATTGTTTTAGGATATTTTTTTAAAAATGAAACACTAAACTCAAACTATATAATTTTTTTTACTACCGGCTTTTGTGGAGGATTCACCACTTTTTCTGCTTTTACTAATGAAAGCTTGAAGTTATTTAATGAAGGCAATTTACTACTGTTCTTTATTTACATTGGTTTGAGCATAATCATGGGGCTTTGTGCTGTATACCTAGGTTTTATTTTTTCTAAATAACTGATTTTAAATACTTTAATATACTAAGATTAAGAATTTATAAAATTTGATTAATCAATTTTATTAATTTTTAAAATTTCTAGCATAAAAATTTTCAATTTCTCAAAAAGAATGGTTTAGACTTAGAATTACAAACTTCGGTTTGAACTAAAATTTACTTTTGGCTTGTTAATTAAAAAATTTATTATGAAAAACTTATTACAAAAAATGACTTTAGCAGTTGCTGCTTTATTCTTTATGTTTAATGTACAAACTGCAAAAGCACAAGATTTTGGAGCTGACGTTGTTAGTTCTTACGTGTGGAGAGGTACTCAATTTGGTTCAGGCCCACACATTCAACCATGGATGGAATTAGGTTCAGGTGCTCTTACTGGTGGTATTTGGGGAAGTTTCCCAACTACAGGAGGTGATGGAGGACATGAGCTAGACCTATGGGCTTCTTACGACTTTGGTCCATTAGCTTTAACAGTTACAAACTATTCATTTCCGAATGCTGACGGAACTTACTCTGCTGGTGGTGTATTTGACGGTGATTTAGAAATTAGTGGATCTACAAGTTTAGGACCAATCGATTTAACTGTTGGTTATTTTACAGACTTGGAAGCATTATACATTGAAGCTGGATTTCCATTAGGACCAGTTGGAGTTGGAATTGGTTTTGGTAGCGACGCTGCTGATGCTTTCTATGCTGGCGGCGACAGTGGATTAGTTAACCTTTCATTTAGTGGTGAAAAGGAAATCAAATTAACTGAAGATTATTCACTTCCAGTATTTGGATCATTTATTTATAATCCTGACGCAGAATCTGCATTTTTAGTTTTCGGATTTAGTTTCTAATTAAAAAAAATAATTAATTATGAAATTATTATCAATATTATTCAACAACAACACACTAACCGAAGTTAACGATGACTTCACTATCCTTTGGATATTGATTTCTGGAATATTAGTTTTCTTCATGCAAGCAGGCTTTACTCTATTAGAGTCAGGAATGACTAGAGATAAAAATGCTATTAATATTGCGATGAAGAATTTTATGGATATATCTGTTGCTACAATTACTTTTTGGGCAATTGGATATGGACTTATGTATGGAGCGAAGACTGGAGGATTTATTTCTCTTGGTTCTGATGTCTGGTTTAATCCAGGAGCTGGAGCTCATGACGTGTTTTTTCAACTAGTATTTGCAGCCACTGCAGCTACTATTGTTTCCGGTGCAGTTGCTGGAAGAACTAAGTATTCAACATACATAATTTTTACAGTTTTCATGACTGCAATAATTTACCCTATCTCAGGTGGATGGCAATGGTATGGTGATGGAGCATGGTTAGCAGACAGAGGTTTTATTGACTTTGCTGGATCTTCAATTGTTCATGCCGTAGGAGGTGTAGCTGCTTTAGTTGCTGCTTGTATGGTCGGACCTAGAATAGGAAAATTTGGAAAAGACGGTTCAGTTAATCCCATACCTGGAAGTAATTTGCTTTTAGCAACACTTGGTGTATTTATTCTTTGGTTAGGATGGTTCGGATTTAATGGTGGTTCACAATTAGCATGGGGAGGTGATGATTCAATTTACGCTTCTGCTGTTGTGATGGTTACACAAATTGCTGCAGCTGCAGGTGGATTAGGAGCTTTAATCACATCATGGATTTGGTTTGGTAAACCTAGTTTATCACAAACATTAAATGGATGTATAGCAGGTTTAGTTTCAATAACTGCTGGATGTGGAAATATGACATTTGGTGGAGGATTATTAGCTGGACTAGTTGGAGGTGTGCTTGTAGTCGCTTCAATTGAGTTTATAGAGAAAAAACTTAAAATTGATGATGCTATTGGAGCCTTTTCAGCTCATGGTGCTGCAGGAATCTGGGGAACAATTGTAATTGGACTTTGGGGCGTTGCTGATCCAATGGATGCTTCAACCGGAATTGGAATATTTAACGGTGGTGATGCTGGTCAACTAGGAACTCAAGCTTTAGGTGCATTAGCTTATTGTGCGTGGGCTGCTGGTATGTCATTCTTAGTTTTATTTGTTCTTAAAAAGACTATCGGATTAAGAGTAAGTGAAGAAGTAGAAAAAGGTGGACTAGACATTAATGAGCATGGTGAAAAAGTTTTTGGAATTAATCCATAAACATTAATTAAATTTTATAAAAAGGCTGCATTATGCAGCCTTTTTTATTTTCAAAAATTTATAATTTCTAAAAATAGACATACATAAATTATCAAATTCAAAAAATAAATACATCAAAAATTAGTTATTGACAATAAACAGTAGTTAGTTAATTTATTTAGTCTTATGAAAATCAGTAAAAATTAAATTTGTCAATTAAACAATAAATTCTTTATATGAAAAAAGTAGAAGCAATTATAAGAAAATCTAAATTTCGTGAAGTAAAAGAAGCTCTTCACGATGTAGAAGTAAATTTCTTCAGTTACTGGGATGTAACTGGTGTAGGAAATGAAAAAGTTGGAAAAGTTTACAGAGGAATAACTTACAGCACCTCTGATATTCAAAGAAGATATTTATCAATTATAGTATCTGATTCATTTTTAGATAGAACTGTTGAAGCAATTTTAAAATCTGCTTCAACTGATAACGTAGGTGACGGAAAAATATTTATTAGTGATATTAAAGAAGCTTACAGAATTAGAACTGGTGAAAAAGGAAATCAATCTTTAAATTAAAATAAATGGAATTATTAACAACAAATAATGTTTGGATGATGATCTGTACTGCATTAGTTTTCTTTATGCATTTAGGTTTCTCATTCTTAGAAGTAGGTCTAACAAGACAAAAAAACACGATAAATATTTTATTCAAAAATTTCTTTGTAATAACAATGGGATTAATTGTATACTGCGCATTTGGGTTCAACTTAATGTATCCAGGTGAATTTGGTTTAATTGATGGTTGGCTTGGATTTGCCGGTCCTGGATTAGATCCAGGAGCTGATTACGATCAATTAGCTTATGCTGATGGAGGATATACTTATTGGACTGATTTCTTATTTCAGGGAATGTTTGCAGCAACTGCAGCAACTATCATTTCAGGAGCAGTCGCTGAAAGAATTAAAATATCATCATTCATGTTGATAGCATTTTTATATGTAGCTATTATTTATCCAATTGTTGGATCATGGCAATGGGGTGGTGGAGAATTTAGCACGTTCACAGAAGATTACGGTTTTTATGATTTTGCGGGGTCTACACTTGTTCATTCAGTGGGTGGATGGGGAGCACTAGTTGTTATCTATTTTTTAGGAGCTAGAAAAGGTAAGTTTGATAAAGATGGTAATCCAGTTGCTATACCCGGATCTAACATACCATTATCAGCTGCTGGAGTATTAATTCTTTGGTTAGGATGGTTTGGATTCAATGGTGGATCAGTATTATCCGCTGATCCTGCACTAACATCATTAACTCTAGTAACAACTTGTTTAGCAGCAGCGGCTGGTGGAATTGGCGCTGCACTATTTTCAGGGTTACTTTATAAAAATCTTGATTTAACAATGTTTATGAATGGAGTTTTAGGAGGTTTAGTTGGTATTACAGCAGGAGCTGATCAAATGTTACCTGGCTCAGCAATCCTTATTGGATTAATTGCTGGTGTAATCGTAGTTCTCTCAGTAGCGCTTTTAGACAAATGTAAGCTTGATGATCCTGTAGGAGCAATTCCTGTTCACTTATTCTGTGGAATTTGGGGAACCTTAGCAGTTGGAATTTTTGGTGAATTAGCAGGATTTGATCAATTTATGGTTCAGCTAGCTTGTATAGGAATTACAGGTGTATTTTGTGTAATAGGCGCAACAATAATTACTCTATTTGTAAAAGCAATAGCTGGATTAAGAGTTGATGAGAAGGAAGAAGTTGAAGGTTTAGATATTGCTGAACATGGTACTAGTGCTTATGGAGACTTTAGTATCAGATAAATAAAATATATTTTAGAAAATTTTCCATAATATAAAGTTAGTTGTTTAATAAAAATTTTCTAAATGCAAAGGGTTACCGTAAATGGTAGCCCTTTTTTTATGAATTAGTTAGATTATTATAATTATCTACTACATCCTCTGCTTTATCTAAATAATCTTCGTTAGATGATGCATAAATAATTGCTCTTGAAATATTGATAATAATATTGTTTGAAGTAGATGTTGATGATTTTATGACATCATTTATATCACCACCCTGAGATCCAACTCCAGGGATAAGCAAAAAACTTTCAGGAATTATCTTTCTAATTTTTTTAAAGTATTCTGTTTTGGTTGCTCCAATCACATACATGATCTTTTCAGAATGATACCATGATTTTGATTTAGATATAACTTCTAAGTAATTATTGTTTGGTATTTGAAAATCTATAGCCCCTTTGTTTGATGTTAAAGCTAAAATAATAACGTATTTATCATCATATTTTAGAAATTCAGAAACAGAATCTTCACCCATGTATGGCGAAACAGTTACAGAATCAAAATTCATTTTCTCAAAAAAAGCTTTTGCATACATATTTGATGTATTACCAATATCTGCTCTTTTAGCATCAGCAATTGTAAAAAGTTTAGGATACTTATCATTAATGTATTTAATTGTTTTTTCTAGTGAAATCCAGCCCTCCACTCCCCTAGCTTCATAAAATGCAGTATTAATTTTTATAGCAATAATTTTTGAATGTAGTCTATCAATAAGAGATTTATTAAATTCAAAAACAGGATCTTCAAAATTTAGAAGAAATTCTGGGATTTTTTCAATATCTGTGTCTAATCCAAGACATAAATATGTTTTTTTCTCTCTAATATTATTGCTTAACTCAGATATTCTCATTTTTAAAAAGTTTCATTTTCTTTTTTCATCAATTCAGTATTCTGCGCAATTTTCAGTTCTTCAATTAATTTTTCAATATCTCCATTTATAATATTTTGAAGGTCGTATAAAGTTAAATTAATTCTATGATCAGTTACTCTACCCTGTGGATAATTATAAGTTCTAATTTTTGCTGAGCGATCACCTGAAGAGACCATCAGACTTCTTTTTTCAGAATCTTCCTGAAGTTTTTTATTTAATTCTAGTTCATATAATCTTGTTCTTAAAACTTTAAGTGCTTTTTCAAGATTCTTGTGTTGTGACTTTTGATCTTGACAACTAACTATGATTCCGGTTGGTTCATGATGTAGCTTTATAGCAGAATAGGTTGTATTAACTGATTGACCTCCTGGACCTGTTGAAGTTGTTCTCTCAATTCTTACTTCTTGCATATTTAATTCAACATCAAACTCTTCAGCTTCAGGTAAAACCATTACAGTGGCGGCCGATGTATGTACTCTTCCTTGAGTTTCAGTTTGAGGAACTCTCTGAACTCTATGAACACCAGACTCATACTTTAACGTCCCATATACGTTTTCACCATTTATTTCAAAGATTATTTCTTTAAAACCACCAGCTGTTCCTTCATTTAAATCCACCAGATTAACTTTCCATCCTCTTTTTTCTGAATATTTAGAATACATTCTAAATAAATCACCAGCAAAAATACTTGCCTCATCACCACCAGTTCCAGCTCTAAGCTCCATAACAACATTTTTTGAGTCATCGGGATCTTTTGGAATTAACATTAATTTTAATTCTTCTTCTAAAAAATTAAGTTTTTCTTTATTAGTGTTGAGTTCAGAGTTGGCAAGCTCAATCATTTCTTTATCACTTTCATTTTTGACAATATCTTGAGCTTCTTCAATGTTAGAAATCAATAATTCGTATTCATTTTTTTTATCAACTATTTCCTTTAAGTCTTTGTATTCTCTTGAAATCTGAACATACTTTTTTTGATCAGATATGATATCAGGTTGAATAATAAGATCTGATAGTTCATTAAATCGTTGTTGAATAATATTTAATTTATCTATCATAAAATATTAATATTCGAAGGTTCCATACTTTGATGATATAGTAAGTTTTTTTTCAATTGAAGATTGAACTCTTCCAATAATTTTAGCATCAACATCAAACGATTTAGAAGTTTTTATAATTTCATCTGCGAACTTTTCATCAACATATAACTCCATTCTATGTCCCATATTGAAAACTTGATACATTTCTCTCCATTCTGTTGAAGATTCAGCTTGAATAAGTTCAAAAACAGGAGGAATATCAAATAAATTATCTTTTATAATATGTAAATTATCTATAAAGTGTAAAATTTTAGTTTGCGCTCCTCCACTACAATGAATAATTCCATTTATATTATTTCTACCAATATTGTTAAAAACTTCATTTAAAATTGGAGCATAAGTTCTAGTTGGTGATAAGACAAGTTTACCAGCGTTGAGAGGAGAATTTTCAACTTTATCTTTAATGTTTTTTGATCCCGTATAAACTAAATCATCAGAAAGAGAATTATCAAATGTTTCTGGATATAATTCTTTAATATTTTTATTAAAAACATCGTGTCTTGCTGAAGTCAGACCATTACTACCTATACCGCTGTTATATTCATCTTCATATGATGCTTTTCCATAAGATGATAGACCTATAATAACATTTCCAGATGATATATTTTGATTATTAATTACATCGCTTCTTTTCATCCTGCAAAAGATTGTTGAATCAACAATTATTGTTCTAACAAGGTCTCCAACATCAGCAGTCTCACCTCCAGATGTTGTAATATTCATTCCAAACTTATTTAAATTTGAAATTACATCTTCAGTACCTTCAATTATACTTTTAATAACATTACCTGGTATTAGTTTTTTATTTCTACCAATGGTAGAGGAAACTATAATATTCTTAGTTGCTCCAACACATATTAAGTCATCAATATTCATTATTAAAGAATCCTGACTAATACCCTTCCAAACAGACATATCACCAGTTTCTCTCCAATATGCATACGCTAAAGATGATTTTGTACCAGCTCCATCAGCATGCATAACAAGGCAATAATCATCATCATTTGAAATTATATCAGGAATGATTTTACAGAAAGATTTTGGAAATAATCCCTTATCAATATTTTTTATAGCGTCGTGAACATCTTTTTTGTCAAAAGACACTCCTCTATCTGCATATTTATTAGATGAAATCAAAAGCAATTAATCTTCTACAAAGATAAATTATATTGATAATATAAATAATTTAAAAAACAATAAATATGAAGCCCTGAAATATTAAATAGCTAATTTTTTAGTTAAAAATTGTTAAAAACTGATTTTTTATATACTTAAATTATGATGTTAATAAAAAGTTACTATTAATCAGTTTTGTGTATACATTATTTATCATTAAAAAGTAATTTTAGATTTTTAAAACTTTATATTAAAATGAACAAAGCAAAATTAGAGTATTTATGGTTGGATGGATACAAGCCAACACAAAGCCTTAGAGGTAAAACTAAAGTTGTATCAGATTTTAATGGAAAACTTGAAGAATGTCCTCTTTGGGCTTTTGACGGTAGTTCTACACAGCAAGCACCAGGAGGATCTTCAGATTGTATTTTAAAGCCTGTTGCAATTTATCCTGATCCTGTAAGAAGGAATGGATGGATTGTAATGAATGAAGTAATGAGTCCAGATGGATCTCCTCATGAGTCAAATGGAAGAGCTACAATTGATGACGATGATGATGATTTTTGGTTTGGATTTGAACAAGAATATTTCTTATGGGATCCTGAAACTAATCTTCCTCTAGGTTTCCCAAAAGATCAAACTCCACAAGGACAATTTTATTGTTCAGTTGGTGGAAAAAACACTTTTGGAAGAGAAATTATGGATAGACATTTAGACATATGTTTAGATGCTGGAATTAATATTGAAGGTACAAATGCGGAAGTTGCTGCTGGTCAATGGGAATTTCAAATTTTTGCTAAAGGTGCTGCTAAAGCAGGTGATGAAATTTGGGTAGCTAGATATTTTTTAGAAAGATTAGCTGAAGAATATGGATTAGCAATTGAATATCATCCAAAACCATTAGGAGCTACTGACTGGAACGGTTCAGGGATGCATGCTAACTTCTCAAATTCAACATTAAGAACATGTGGTTCAAAAGAAACATATGAAGCTATTTGTGAAGCATTTAGACCTGTTGTTAAAGAACATATTGATGTTTACGGTGCTTATAATGATCAAAGGTTAACTGGAGATCATGAAACTCAATCTATTACAGAGTTCAGCTATGGAGTTTCTGACAGAGGTGCTTCTATAAGAATTCCTATTATGACAGTTGAAAAAGGTTATAAAGGTTGGTTAGAAGATCGTAGACCTGCTTCAAATGGTGATCCTTACAAAATTGCTGCAAGAATTATAAAAACAGTAAAATCTGCTAAAGTTTAAACTTTAGAGTGTATTTACATTTGTAAAACACCTCATTTTTGAGGTGTTTTTTTTTACAATAAATTGTAATAATAGGTTAAGAATAATAAAAAAAGTATGATTCCATGAGGTCTGTATAGTGTATATTTCTTTGGAATAAAAAAGAATAATCCTAATAA
>JAYNRW010000023.1:10636-16684 GCA_038114965.1 Flavobacteriaceae bacterium
AATAATCCTAATAACAAAAATATTAATTGTAGTATCATTTTCTGTTTGCTAAGATACTACATGAATTGTATATTGCAGCTAATGAAATCAAAAGTTATTTTTAAAATTTTAGCTAAAATGAATAAAATAATTTTGCCTAGTTATACCAAAAGAAGATTAAATTTATCAAAAGCTTCAAAATTTCAACTTGGAATTATCTACTGGAGATATATAATTACCACTAAATCTCTTTAATGAAATTACTTGTTTATTACTTCTTAATAATTCTTACCCTTAATAGCTGTAATAAAAAAAATAACCATTTCGCAATTGTTGTACATGGTGGAGCTGGAACTATATTAAAGGATAACATGACTAATGAAATGGAAAAAGCATACAAGCAAAAATTAGAGGAAGCACTAAATGTTGGTTATTCTATATTAAAACAAAATGGAAAAAGTGTTGATGCTGTTGAAGCAACAATTAAAATCTTGGAAGATTCTGAACTTTTTAATGCTGGAAAAGGTTCAGTTTTATCAAATAATGAAGAAGTTGAAATGGATGCATCTATTATGACAGGTGATAATTTAAATGCTGGAGCCGTTTCCGGAATTAAAAAAATAAAGAATCCTATAAAACTAGCCAGAAAAGTTATGGAAGAATCGGAACACGTATTTTTATCAGGATCAGGTGCTGAAGATTTTGCTGTGTCAAAAGGATTTAAGCTAATTGATAATAGCAATTTCATTACAAACAACAGATTAAACTCATTGAAAAATATTAAAAAAAGAGAATCTAATACTGATAACAAATTTGGAACAGTTGGGTGTGTTGCTATAGATAAAAATGGAAATATAACATCAGGAACATCAACTGGGGGTATGACAAATAAAAAATGGAATAGAATTGGAGATGTTCCAATTATTGGAGCTGGAACTTATGCCAATAATCAAACATGTGGTATTTCATCAACTGGGTGGGGAGAATATTTCATAAGAAATGTAGTAGCCTATGATATATCTGCTCAAATTGAATACAATAAAAAAAGTATTAAAAATGCTGCAAAAAATACATTAAAAAAAGTAAAAGAATTAGGAGGCAGTGGTGGAGTAATTGGAATTGATAAAAATCTAAATATTATTATGGATTTTAATACCGAGGGTATGTATAGGGGTTATAAGAAATCTAACGGGGACAGTGCTATTGAAATCTACAAATAATATTTAAATATTTTACCTAAGTTTTTAAATAAGGATTTTGTAAAAATGTATTTAGGAAAAGAGTAAGCAATTGATATTTCTTCGAAAATTGATGAATCATTATCTAAAAATCTAAAAACATTTTCGGTTTTATTTTTATTAAACATTTTTTCAAACAATTCTTTTCCAATATGATTTTTATTAAATAAAACATCTAAAAATATTAAATCATAAGCCCAATGTCGTGTTTTGAAACTTATAGTTTTAGAAAAATCATTTTCTTTCAAATAAGAAATTAATTTATCGGTATTTTTATCAATAAACTTAAAAGTATAACCTGACGAAGGTTTTGTCCAACCACCAGCTGTTCCAATATGAATAATTCTTTCTGAGTTTTTGTTTTCAAATGGATGGCATGTCATTGGAATAGCTCCTTTTTCTTTTTCAATGATTTTGTATGAATCAATTCCTAAAGAGTTGATATAATTTCTTAATTCATCATCATACTCTTCATCTTTTAAATAA
Organism: Flavobacteriaceae bacterium; assembly: GCA_038114965.1. Taxonomy (GTDB): domain Bacteria; phylum Bacteroidota; class Bacteroidia; order Flavobacteriales; family Flavobacteriaceae; genus Eutrophosalina. The sequence continues at coordinate 12,340 of JAYNRW010000023.1, forward strand.
TCTCTTGAAAAAAGTGTAAATTCAATCAAAGCTTTTTTCTTAGTGATTGGAAGTACATAAAAAAATCGAGTATCATTTTTTTGTTTTATAGAAAAATCCATTATTGTAGCAACCTTATCATTAAAGAATTCATTGCTAGTTTCGATAGTCCATCCTTTAAAATGCTGGATCAATAATGGAAAATTTGATTTTAGATCGTTTAGATTAAATAGACTATTAAATACGAAATCAGACTTAAATACATTCAAATTTGTTTTAACAGTAACTAAATTATCTTCTTGAAAAATATCATTTACTTCATCTTCTATGATAGTGAAATTTTTTTCGTTCCTAATTTTATTAATTATTGAATTAACAAAAAAAGTTGACTTAACCATCTTATAAGAATAATGGTTTAAATGGGTTTCTTTGTTGCTATTAGAGGATTTAAAACTAACATTATCCCAAGATTTTATTACGTAATCATCCCATTGAGATTGTTTTTCTTCCCAAAAACACCATGTTTTTTGACTTTTATGAGCTAAGTCTTTCTCAATTAAAAGAACCGATTTATTATCAAAAAACCTATCCTTAAACATCTTATCAACCATAATAAGACCGGAAAGACCTGCTCCACATATTATATAGTCAAATTTTTTGGTCATGAAAAGTTGTCTAAATATATCAATATTTGATCAAAATATATGATTAATTTTAGAGAGAAAATGGCACAATTCTTGAAATTTAAACAATTCATTAATGATTACTACAATTTCATTTTTTAAATACTCTTCAAACAAGTTTTGGGCATTTACTCAAATGAGTGAAGCACATAAGTATTTTAATAATAATGATAATGTTAAATTTTATAAATTATTGGGAACTGGAGCAGGTAATGGTTTTTTAGTTCCAGATCTTTCAACATATGCTCTACTTGCAGTTTGGAATTCAAAAAAAAATGCTGAAGATTTTTTACAAGAAAGTGAGCACTCAGCATCTATTAGAAAAAAAGCAAAATCAAGAAAAGATTTTTATTTAAAACCTATTCAGACAAATGGATTGTGGGATAATCAAAATCCTTTTAAAGAAGGTATTGTAAAACACAACATGAATGATAAAATTGCTATAATTACAAGAGGAAAGATTAGATTAAGAAAGCAAATTGATTTTTGGTTAAATGTACCAAAAGCATCAAATGCAATAAAAAACGCAAAAGGTGTCGAGTTTTACAAGGGAATTGGAGAATTACCATTTTTAGCCCAGGCAACTTTTAGTATTTGGAAAAACTTTGAAGCAGTAAAGAACTTCGCATACGATTCAAAAGCTCATTCAGAAATTATAAAAAAAACAAGAAAGAGAAACTGGTATTCAGAAGATATGTTTACCAGATTTATAATTACAAATGTGACTGAAAAGATTTTTAATGAATAAGGTAATTGTTATAGGGTCTGGCATTGGTAGTTTATCTACAGCTATTAGGTTAAAAGCTAAAGGTTTTGACGTAGAAGTCTTTGAAAAAAATTCATCTCCAGGAGGTAAATTATCAACAATTGAAATTGGAAAATATAGATTTAATACAGGCCCTTCATTATTTACTATGCCCCATTTTGTTGATGAGTTATTTGAAATTCTTGATGAAAACCCAAGGGAACACTTCAACTATATTAAAAAAGATATTACGTGTAGATATTTTTGGGATGACGGAAAAAAATTTACTGCTTATGATGACTTGGAAAAATTTATCAATGAGTGTGAATTAAAATTTGATGTAAAAAAAAGTTTGATACTGAAGTATTTAAAAAAATCTAAAAAAAAGTATGATTTAACAGAGAATATTTTTATTAAAAAATCTTTACATAAATTAAAAAATTTAATTTCATTTGAAACATTAAAAGCATTAATTAAAATCAACACATTCCAACTTTTTAAATCCTTAAATGAAGTAAATGAAAAAGAATTAAAAAATAAATACTTAGTTCAATTATTTAACAGATTTGCAACATATAACGGATCATCTCCTTATAAGACACCTGGTATGATGACAGCTATTCAAAATGCTGAAAAATATTATGGTACATTCATTCCTGAAAAAGGAATGGGGGATATCACAAATTCATTATTTAATCTAGCAAAAAGACATGGGGTAAAATTTTATTTTAATTCTAATGTAAGTGAAATAATTATTAATGATGATGTTGCTAAAGGAGTTAAAGTAAATAATAAAGATTTTTATTCTGATATAGTAGTAACTAACTCTGATGTCTACAATACATATAGGTTCTTATTGAAAGATAAAAGAAGGATTAAGGCATTAGAACAGGAAAGATCTAGTTCTGCCATAATATTTAATTGGGGAATAAAAAAAACTTTTAAGGAACTAGATTTACACAACATATTTTTTTCAAATAATTACGAAGAAGAATTTGATTATATATTTAATAAGAAAGAACTGTATTTTGACCCTACTATATATGTTAATATTACGTGCAAAGATTTACCAAATGATTCACCTGAAGAGTGTGAGAATTGGTATGTTATGGTTAACTCCCCATACAATAATGAACAAGATTGGGATAAAATTAAGGATGAATTGAAAATTAATATTTTGAAAAAGTTAAATAAAATTCTTGGTGATAATATTGAAAAATATATAGAAGAAGAAAAAATAACAACTCCCCTTGAAATTGAATCTACTACAAATTCTTATAAGGGGTCCTTATATGGAACCTCTAGTAATAGTATTTTTTCAGCATTTTTAAGACATCCAAATTTTTCTTCAGAAATATCTAATTTATATTTTTGTGGTGGAAGTGTGCATCCAGGTGGTGGAATACCATTATGTATTATGTCAGGAAAAATTATTTCAGATTTAATTAAAACATGAATTTAGATTTTAATAAGAAGGTATCTATCATAATTATATGGCTTTTCCATCTATCAGGTCTTTTGGGATTACTTTATGTAGACAAAAATTTATTTGCTTCACTAACACCTTTAAATTTATTTATATCCACAACGCTCTTATTTGTTAATCAAACTAACGCTTCTAGGTTAAAGTTTTTTATAATTTTTATAATCTTTTTCGTTGGAATGATTGCTGAAATATTAGGAGTTCAATATGGTTTAATTTTCGGTAATTATGAATATGGAAATAATTTGGGTTTAAAAATCCTAGGTGTTCCAATTCTAATTGGATTTAATTGGGTTGTTTTAACAGTAATTTGTGGTAGTATTTCGGAAAGAATTTTCAAAAATTCAAAAATTTTATCCGTTTTAATTGGAGTAGTTTTAATGTTGATTATTGATCTAACATTAGAACCAATTGCTCCAATACTTGATTATTGGGAATTTAGTGGATCAAAAGCTCCACTCCAAAATTATATAGGGTGGGGTTTAACTTCGATCATCACACAGAGTCTATACCAATATTTCTATAGAGATAAGGAATTAATTTTTTCATTGAACCTTTTTATAGCTCAATTTTTATTTTTTCTTGGCTTTAACTTTCTTGCATAAAAAAAGCCCTTAAAAAAGGGCTTTTAATTTAATTATAGTCATTTATTTTGACTCGAGTCCATGATTGAGTAAATTCTGAAATATCAGCAGTAACATTAAAGAATTCTTCAAAAGCTTGAGCTTCAGCATCACTCTTAGGTCCAAATGTGAAAGCAGAATTAAGATCCTCATAAGTGCCGTATATAAGAATATTTTCACCATTACTTATACCATGAGTAACTTGAGCTAAACCAACAAAACCAGGAAAATCAAAAGTTTCCATTAGTTTACTAAAAGCTGAGGCAAAAGCAGGAATATCCTTACTTAAAATTTTAAAACCCCAAACTTGTCCAATGCCATGAAATTCTTCAGGCTTAAAAGTCATCATTGCATTACCTGCAGATGCTCTAACACCGTCAACAAAAGGCCTAACAATATCAAGATAATTTTCCCATTTTTCTCCAGTTAAAGATGATCTTAAGTTTGCTAATGATTGAGAAGAAGGACTAACAAAGCTTAAAATGTGTGTTTCTTCAAAACCTTGACCTTTCAATGGTATAGCAGAAAAAGTCATTGTTACATCTTCTGGAAAATCAACTGAGGAATAAAAATCATCAACAGCTTTTTCAAATTCAACTAAATCTTCACCTTCAACTTCAAGTATTACGTCATACCAATAAAGTTCTTGAGACGATAATGAAATTGAAAGCAAAAGTGACAATAAGTATACATATTTTTTCATAATAAAATTTTTATACCTTAAAATAATAAAAACCTTCTTTATTTAATAGAGTTAACAAAAAAATAATAATAGTTTTGCAGGACGGCCTCGTAGCATAACTGAATAGTGCATCTGATTACGGCTCAGAAG
>JAYNRW010000024.1:0-15168 GCA_038114965.1 Flavobacteriaceae bacterium
ATTGATAACTGACTGATTAAACATAATTTAAAGTTACACGAAAAGAATAAAAAATAGTTCGATTAGTAAAATAAAAGTTCGGACATTCTTTTTTTTTAAAAAAAATTATTAGTATTAAGTTAACTAATCAAAAATATATTTATGAAAAAAATGTTTTTACTATTATTTGTCGTTTTATTTACGGCAAATATATATGCTCAACAAAACGCTTTTCAAATTATTCATGTTCAAGCAGAGGAGAACTCTCAAGATAACATTGCAGAATTATTTGACAACTTTTTTGGAGCTAAGAAAATGAAAGAAGGCAATGCTGTTGCTCTAGAAAGAATTTGGATGGGTGGTCCAAAGGATATGACGCATAGAGTTGTTTTTTTATGGCCTCTCGGTGGGCAAGGTTTTGAAGAAGGAGAAATAACTCCTGCTGAAAATAGAGCTTTTTGGAGTGAACTTATAAACAGAGTTGAATCTTGGGGTCCGAGTCATGCCGGTAGATTTATAAACTTTATTGAAGGGGACATTGAAGTTAACCCTTATGTTCAGGTTTGGGATATTATACCAGAAGATCCAGAAAGCTTTAAAAAAGCTCAATTAGAACTAGTTAATTCATTACCTGATGTTTTCAAAGGTAGATTTGTAGGCTTTGGCACATACGATATTAATAGACCTGATGGTGCTACTCACTGGGCATTGGTTTCAGGAAAAAATGTTGATGATCATTTAAGTTTTGTAACGGAGCTACAGACTAAACACTCTAAGAAGTTTATGAAATATATTGAAAATAGAGGGGGTGTAGAATTAATTTCAAATTTCACATTTGAAAACTTACGTTTTATTAGATAAATCAAACTTTAAACAAAAATTACAATTATGAAAAAAATTATTTTATTATTCGCTTTATGTTTTTCTTTTACTCAGTTAAATGCTCAAGACATAAAAAACCTAGGACAATTTGATGCGAATTTTACTATTGACTCAGGAGAATTAAAAGGAAAATTAGGTGGAGCTACAATTAATTTTTCGGGAACTGCTGGACCTTATGGAAGGGTTTATGTTACATTAAATTTTTCTAACAAACTTGACAATGAAGTTGGGTTAGGAGAATTTACTGGATATGCATGGAGCCAAGTTGAAGATGTGATTACTCAAGCAACTTTGCAAGGAGTTTTCAAATTTAATGGAAAAACTTGGACTCTTTACAGTTTCGATTCACTGACTGATGGAAAAATTATGATGTGGCAAGGAGATCTTAGTATGGTTAATAGAACTCTAGATTTAAAAGTTCAACAAATTGAATAGAAACTAAACAAGCACAAATTCATAAAAAAGAATTGTGTAAATAACTCCTTTAAAAAACCCAATCCAACTTGCTTTGATTGGGTTTTTTCTTACCCAATCATATTTTTTATTTAAATAACTCTTGATCATGTAGCGTGTATATTTTATTAAATTTATAAAAAGAATTATTTATGAGCAGCACTAAAATAAGTAATAAAGGATGGTTTAGAGTATTTATAGTTATTCCAGCATTTTTCATATTTACAGTAGTATTTCAAGTATTAGCTCTTGGAATTTCTTTTTTCCTTTCGGGAGCTGGTTTAATTGAAGAGTTTACTCTAGACCAACTGGATTCATTTGATAATCTTCCAGTTATGACAATAATACAGTATGTCGATATGGTAGGAATTTTTCTTTTGTTATGGATTTTCATGAAGTTCATTGATAAGGAGCCTTTTATGAATATGGGCTTTTCAATAAAAGGAAAACGAAATGATATTATTCTTGGAATGACGTTAGGTCTTTTTATGATGGCATTCGGCTATTTTGTTTTAGAATCTTTAGGTGAAATTCAGTTTTCTAGAATCAACTATGATCTTTCTTCAATTATTTGGTTATTTATTTTATTTATTGGAGTTTCCGTTTTAGAGGAAACTTTTGTTAGGGGATATGTACTTAAAAATTTATTAAAATCATTTAATCCTGTTGTATCATTAGTAGTTTCATCTGCGTTATTTTCTTTATTACATTTTTTTAATCCAAATGTAAATTATCTCGCTTTGGTTGAATTATTTATTGGAGGAATTGCTTTAGGAATATCTTATATATATACCAGAAATCTTTGGTTCCCTTTTGCTTTTCATTTAAGTTGGAATTTCTTTCAAGTAATATTTGGATTTAATGTTAGCGGTATGGATACTTACTCGTTAATTGAGTTTGAAATTTTAGAACCAAATAATTTAAACGGAGGTGATTTTGGATTTGAAGGATCTTATTTATCAATAATTTTTACTCTTATAATTATTTATTTTTTAAATAATTATTACAAAAAATTTAAAATAAAACCGACTAATCAATAATGTCTGATAATTTAGTCGAAGTGTTAAAAGTAGAATTAAAAAAGTTCTACTTTAAGAATTTTAGAAGAAGAGGGAAGAGTCTTAAAACTCTTGAGCTTATTAAAGAATGTTACAATGATCAATTTGATTTTTATCTTTCAGAAGTCAATAATATTATTAAAAAATCAATAGAATCAAAGGACGAAAAATTAGTCATGAAATTGCTTTATGATTTCAAAAAAAATGAAGGTTGTAACAAAAAAATTATGAGTTTTATAATTAATGAATTAGTTGTAGAAAATAAGCTTGAGTTTTTAGAAATTCCTAATAATCATTCTCTTTTTGAATTTGAAGAAGAATAAGTTTAGATTTGCAAGATGTTTCAACTAACCTCATTACAGTGGAAATCTTTTTTTAGATCTGCTGCTCTTGCTGGAAATTTATTCTCAAAAATCATGACTTGGTTTTGGATAATATATCTAACTGGTATGGCATTGCTATTAGGTATTGGAACCCCTTTTGTTTTAACAACAGATGAGTTTGGAATTGAAGATCCGTTTCTTTTTTTAAATAAAAATTTGATTTACGTTTTTGTTTACTGGGTAGTAATTAGGTATATATTTCAAAAAATACCAATCTTAAACATAAGAGCTCTTTTATTAACTCCGCTAAGAAAATCAAAGATAATTCGCTTTGCAATGAATCGAACTATTTTTTCGATTTTCAACATGTTATCATTCTTTTATTTAATTCCCTTTTCAATAATGTTGGTTGCAAATGAAGATCTTGGCAGTTATGATGGAATTCAATTATTAATTTGGAATATTGCGATTGCAACACTAGTTTACATAACAAACTTTTTAAATATTTTATTAAACAAACAAGACAAATTAGTAATTGGAATAGGTGTTTTATTAGTTTCTATCAAAGCCCTTGAGTATTTTAATATTGTTGATTTGACAATCTATTCTGAACAAATTTTTTATTCTTTTTATACAAATCCAATATTAGTTTTAGCTCCAATTGCTATTCTTGTTTATACTTATTATTATGTATATAACTATTATCATAAAAATTTATCAATTGATACTGGTTTAAGTTTAAAAGTAAAGGAAGCTACAAAAGACGATTTTAAATGGTTAGATCAGTATGGTGAAATGGCTAAGTTTTTAAGAAATGACCTTCGTTTAATAAAAAGAACAAAAAGAGCAAGATCAACTGTAATTATGGGTGCTTTTTTTGCTTTGTATGGTCTAATTTTTATAGCTAGCGAGGAAGTATATGGAAGTACCGGTGCTTTTTTTGGATTGTTTTTTTCTACTGGGGGCTTTATGTTTACTTTTTGTGGTATGGTCCCAAGTTGGGATAGTAAACATTATCCATTAATGATGTGTCAAAATATAACATATCTTGATTATATAAAGTCAAAATGGTATTTAGGATTTACAGGAACAATTGTTATGACGTTAGTTGGATTATTAATCTATTCTTACTTTGGATTATTTTATGCAGTTGGGATTATATGTTCGGGTTTATATAATCTTGGAGTTAATTCTTATATTACTTTGTGGGCAGGAGCATTTAATAAAACAGCTATTGATCTTGATTCTGCTAAAAACGCATTTGGAGATACTAAATCTTTTAATACCAAAACAATGCTTATGATTATACCACAAATGGTATTGCCTATGCTTTTATTCTATTTTGTGTCTGACTTTTACGACCCATTAATTGGGGCAATCTCTGTTGGAGTATTTGGTGTTTTAGGTATTGTTTTTAGAAATAAAGCATTCTCAATGATTGTTAAAACATATAAATCTGAAAAACATTCAACATTATCAGCATATAAACAAACTAATTAATTATGATTTCATTTACCAACGTATCAAAAGTTTACGCAAAACAAGCTGTATTAGACATATTATTATTAGAAATCCCAAAAGGACAAACCTTTGGATTGGTTGGAAATAATGGAGCTGGAAAAACAACTATGTTTAGTTGTCTATTAGATTTAATAAAACCCAGCAAAGGTGTTGTAAAAAATAATAATGTAAATGTTAGAGAGAGTGAAGATTGGAAAAGCTTTACATCTGCATACTTAGATGAATCTTTTCTTATTGGTTATTTAATGCCTGAAGAATATTTTTATTTTATTGGTGAATTAAGAGGAGTTTCAAAAAGGGAAGTAGATAGATTTTTAAATCAATTTGAAGATTTGTTTAATGGAGAAATTCTTAAAGGGAAAAAATATATTAGGGATTTATCTAAAGGAAATCAAAAAAAGGTTGGAATTGTCGCGGCATTAATTGGAGAACCTGAAGTAATCATTTTAGACGAACCATTTGCTAATTTAGACCCAACTACACAAATTAGACTTAAAAAAATTATTAAAAAATTATCTCAAGACAGAAATATTACCGTGTTGATTTCAAGTCATGATCTTCAGGATGTGACAGAGGTTTCTGAAAGAATAGTTCTTTTAGAAAAAGGCAAAATAGTTAGAGACATAAAAACAAGTAAAGAAACTCTTAAGGAATTAGAATCTTATTTTACAAAAGATTAATTAAAGTTTTTATTTACCCAATTATCTATCTGATTAAAAATTTCACATAAGTTTTCTGATTCAATTGAAAGAGAGTATTCAACTCGAGGTGGAATTTCATTAAATTGTTTTCTTTCTACTAAACCTGATTCAACTAGATCTTTTAATTGATCTGCTAAAACTTTTCTAGAAATTTTAGGAATTGAAGCAGCTAATTGACCAAATCTAACTTTCTTCTTTTTTCTAAGATTGTCAATAATAATCAATTTCCATTTGCCACCTAACATTTCAGTAAATTTAGATACAGGACAAATTAAACCTCCTTTATTATGGTTACTCATGAGTTACTAGTTTTTATTAGTTACTTTTTAGTAACAAGTTACTTTTTATAACTAAAGTAATATATTTGAGCGGTAAATCAAGAAATCTTTCAGATTTTGTAATTATTCATTTCAAATTTTGGTAAGATTTTTGGAATAACTTTAAAAAAATAGAAAACATGAAAAAAATAATATTAGTATTTAGCTTAATTGCGGTTTTGAGTTTAAACTCTCAAGTTCAATTAGATACACAAAAAAGTAATATAAAATGGACTGGCAAAGAACTTACAACAAAAGAACATTTTGGATCTCTAAAATTATCTAAAGCTCAGTTGGATTTTGATAATGATAACATAACAGGTGGATCATTTGTTGTAGATATGACAACCCTTGATGTGCAAGACTTAACCGGTCGTGGAAAAGAAAGACTAGAAGGGCATTTGAGATCCGATGACTTCTTTTCAGTCGACAAACATAATCAGGCAAAACTTACAGTTAATAGTTCAAAGAAAACAAGTAATATTTCTTATGAGCTTAGTGGAGATCTAACAATTAAAGACATTACTCACCCAATTGTATTTACATTAACTGAAAATGCTAGAGGCTATACATCGAACTTAACTTTTGACAGATCTAAATATAATGTAAGATTTAGATCAGGCACTTTCTTTCAAAACCTTGGAGACAAGTTAATTCTAGATGATATAGAATTAGAAGTAACATTAATAAAATAATTATGAATAAAATTGATAGACCAATGTGCGGATGTGGAAACACGTCAAATCCCAATGGATATTGTGATGGATCACATAATAACGGATAAATGAAAAAAATTGTTGCTTTTGGTGCAAGTTCATCATTAAATTCAATAAATAAAGATTTAGCTACTTACACTGCTTCTCTGGTTCCTGACTCGGCATCCATAGTTGTAAATTTGATTGATTTTGAAATGCCTATTTATAGCATAGACAAGGAAAAGGAAAATGGGATTCCAGATTTGGCATATAAATTCAAAGACATTTTAAAAAATGCTGATGGAATTGTAATATCGTTTGCTGAGCATAATGGAGTTTATACTGCTGCATTTAAAAACATTTTTGATTGGATTTCCAGAATAGAAAAAGTTGTTTGGTATAATAAGCCTATGTTTTTGTTAGCAACATCAAATGGTGATAGAGGGGCTATTACAGTTCTCGAAATTGCCCATTCAAGAATTTCTAGAGGGAACCCATTTGAAATACCGATTTTTTCACTACCAAATTTTAATAAAAATTTCCATATTGAAAAAGGTATTTTAGATGAAAAATTAGATATAAAATTTAGAGAATCTTTAAAAATATTTATTTCAAATATTATTGATGGCAATTAGTATATTTTCAAAAGAAGATCAAGCCAGTGGAAATTTTAATTTTGGAGAAATTAAAGAAAAAAAACCTATTGGCTTTCCCCAGGATGGTGGTAGTCTTAAACCATATTCAAACTTATTTTATTGGGCACACGCTTGGACTCCTGGTAAAAAAAGCACAATAGGATTACATCCTCATCAAGGTTTTGAAATTTGCAGTTTTGTACTAAAAGGTAAAATCAATCATTTTGATACTAAACAAAACAAATGGATTCCTCTGTCAGAAGGAGATGTACAGATAATAAGATCCGGAAATGGTATTTCTCATGCAGAAGAGATTGATGATAAATCTGAAATATTTCAAATTTGGTTTGATCCTGATTTATCAAAATCTCTTCAAAAAGAAGCTTCCTATGACGATTATAGTTCGGATGATTTTAAAGTTATTGAGCTAGAGAATAAAACAAAGAAAATTATCAAGGGAGATGGATCCCCTATGGAAATGGATAGTGAGAATATTTTTATTAATGAATATAATTTTAATGAAGGAAACCATACTTTAGAAATTAATAATGGTTTTATCCATTCCTTTTTTGTTATGGATGGAAACCTTACATTTCAAAAGAATAATTTAGAAAAAGGAACTTTTTTCAGTGTTGATAATGAGGATGAATTAATATTTAGTAGCTCTCAAAATGCAAAGATTTTTGAAATAATTTCACCAATCAAACCATCTTACAGAACATATTATCAGCTAAGATAGCTTTGTTAATTAATAATACTATTTTTGTTTCATGAAAAACATTTTACTTGCTCTTTTTTCATTTACTTTTCTTTCGTGTGAAGTTAATAATCAAGTTAATGATATTTATGAGTCAATTGAACTTCCTGCGTTGAGAGTTAACAATACTTTTGCTCAACCATTTAGAATTTTAAAAACTACTATTTCAGATGCTTCTCAATTTGATCAAAAATATGGCAACACAGATCTTACCATTGGATATGTTTTAAGATTTTATTTTTATACTGCAATTGATCTAAATGCTGAAAGTAATGAATTAATTAGTATGAATATTCAATCATTTGATCTTCAAGAAACAAAAAATGCAGAACAATTAACTAGAGATGCAATTACCGAAATTAGAAAAATGGCATATGGATCAGAGGAATTCAAAACATTTGTTCAAACATATTTTTTAAATTGTATTGATCCTTCTAAAGTTGTAAATGATTGTATTATTCCAACAGTTTATGAGCCAGTTTGTGGATGTAATGGTTTAACGTACTCTAATTCTTCTGCTGCAGCATGTGAAGGTATAACCAGTTTTCAAGAAGGCCCTTGTCCCTAAGTAGATTTTATTTGTTTTTCCATTTGATTGTAAATGGAAAGTATAATCAATCCAAAAGCGATACCGCTAACTAATAAAATTATACTAGATAGGCCAGTTGCGCTAAATGAGAGTCTCAATAATATTGTCGAAATAATAAAACCTGTATTTCGAATTAATTGAGAATATCTTTCAGTGTATTGAAATGATATTAGAAGTATAAATACATCAACTAAAATTAAAATTGTAAAGAAATCAATAAAAAAGAGATAGTTTAAATTATCATCAAAAGGTTGATTAGAGAAAACACCATTAAACCAATCTATAAAGCTTATAGCACATAATGTTGTAAGAACTGGAACTAAAATTAAACTGATTAATCTTTTGTAATTTATAAACCTATCCAGATTTTTATTTACAGATAATTTTGGAAGATTTTCTTTTAATTTTCTAAAAATAAAAATCAGGAAAAACACTATTAAAATCCCAGCTAAATCATAAACAAGTTGAATATTATTTTCATTTAATAGCCAATTATCATCAAGGTTTACTTCGGGGATATCTTTAAAGATTTTTCTAATAAGAATTAATGAAATAATTTCATATTGTTTACCAACAGAAGTTGTAAACGACCTTGGAAGATAGTAAATCAATAAAAAAGCTTCATAAACTAATATAAATGAGAAAGGGGTATATATAGCTGATATAGGATTTTGTAATAAGCTTTCCTCACCAATAGAAAAGTTTAAAATCCCGTTGTTATTTAGAAGAATAAGCCCTAAATGAATAATAAAACCTACAGTCGCAAAAAATAGTATAAATCTTTCGAAGTTTTTCAGGTTATTCTTAGAGAAAACCCTCATGAAAAGTTTTTCAATTTTAGCATTCATAAGCTAATATTTAAATAAAATACTCCAAAAAACATTCCAAATTTATTTTGTTTAATTTTTTTTTAATATAATTACAATATAAAAACAACAACTAACTAGCGTTTTTTATTAGAATTTTAAGTTTAAAATATGTTTAAAAATTTTAAAAAATCGACAGTACTATTACTAGCAGCAGCCTTTATTTCATTTTTATTATCAGTAACCTTATGGTTTTCTGGATTTAAAGATGAAGGACTGTATGTAGGTTTATGGGTACCATCAATTTTAGCTTTCGGTTCTTTTATAAAACAAAATTACAAGTAGTATATGGAGATCTATTTATTTTTTGTGGGATTCTTAGTGACATGCTTGGTTATAGCTAGTATTTTTTTGATTAATTCTGAAGAAAAGGATAAATATAGCGATCTAGATCAAGCTAATGAAGTAGACTATGATGGAATGGGAAATTATGGTAGATTTCCTCAAAAAAATTAACCTTTTCTTCTAGCTTCTATAAAGCTTTTAATGAAGAAAATTAAAGCTATTACAGATGATGCAATCATTGCAGAAACTCTTCCAACTGCAAGATCATTTCCTCTTTCTATTGCACCATTTAAAGGCATGAACAATCCTATAAGACAAATGAAGGTTGCAAGAACCGCAAGGTGTGCAATTACTTTATTTTGATTTTTTATACCATTATTACATAACAATAAAACAACACCAAACATAACAGGTATTAATGCTGTCATTGATTTACCATCACCATCAAAATAACCCCATCCACCCACAACGATTAGGATTATTGAATTTAAAAGATTTGCTTTAGTTGAATTCATATTTTTCTTTTAAAATTAATACTTATAATATATATGGCAAAACGGCTTTCCTTTTCTTTGGATAATTGTCAAAGTATTCATTGTACCACTCATGATGATTTAATGCTCTAGGAACTAAATTAAAAAAAGTCCAAAGTGCAAAACTTAGCGCAGGAAGATTAAATGCAATGAAGAAATAACCAATCCATTCAATTATTTCTCCAAAATGATTTGGGCATGAAATCAATCGAAACATCCCTCCATTTGGAATTTTATATCCAGAACTATCTTTTCTTAAGGAAATAAGTTTATTATCAGATTGAATATTAATTGTCATTCCTATTATAAATAAGACAGCTCCAATTATAAATGTTGCATTAAAATTTATATCCGAATCTAAAAAATATCCGACATATATTCCATTTAATAGCCCATTTATACAATTGAATAAAAATGCACTAACAGCAATTGATATTGGCATTTTTTTATTCTTTGTTTTAATCCTCATTGGAAATATAATGACTCTATTGAAATAGTGTAAAAACCATAAACTAACCAATAGTATTGACAAGGAATTCATTTCATTTTTTCCGAAAATACTAATTAAAGGCATCAATAATAATGCAGGAAGCTCCATCCAAAACCACCCCCATGAATTACTAATCATTAACCCCCAGCCATCTGAGGAATGTCTTCCGTAAGGAGCTCTAACTTTACTTATTATTAAATAAGAAAAAGTCAAAAACCCAATGATAATCCATATTATAACATAATTATTAAATGACATAAAAAAAATGGCTCAAATAAATTGAGCCATTAATTTAGAAAAAACTTAGTAACTATTTATTATTCACGAGTTAAACTAATTGCCTTAACTATTTGTATAACTATATTAATTGATTCTTCGCTTAGGCCAGAGTCATATAATCTTTTTATAAATTTTTCATTAGGTTCATAATTCTCCTTATCATCACTTTCTCTATATTCCTGACCTATACCCCTAATTGCTTCCATAACTGGCCTCATGTTTTCCCTTGTAATACCTTCCTCTCTAAGAAACATAATAAGTCTTTCAAAAACAGGATTCATCGTGGGTGAATTTTGTTGTGATGAGTTTCTATTTCCTCTAGAAAAATTTCCAGCTCCAGCAGACGAACCTGTTCGATTCCGAATACGACTTAACATCTCAGCTCTTGAAATATTTCCTCCTCTGTTAAATTGACCCCCAGTACCTCTTGAAAAATTCTGATTACTTGGCCTTGAGTTAATATTTTCTTCCTTTTGATTAAAATCAACGAGTTTGGCCATTTTTTTTGATAAAGTTTTTAATTTATCGATTTGTTCTTGAGAGAATGATTTCTTTAGTTTTTTATCATTTTTTTTAGAAAATTTTCCTTTTTCAAAAAACTCTTTTGACATCTCTCTAACAATTTCAATTGTATTTCTAAGGTCATCCCTGTCAAAACCTTCATCGTATAAATACTTTGCAGCTTCTCTCCAAACATTACCTTCTTCTTTTTGAGAATAACAGTTAATACTGAGAAACATAATACATGTAAAAAGAATAATTTTTTTCATAACATAAATTTTAGTCTACATAAATATGATGGTTATTTAATTAGATGGTTTAATTTTATTATGTTAAATGATTCTTAAAAATTTTAAAATAAATGCTTTTAACTCAGGTAAATTAGTAGGGAATCCCGCATGCGTAGTCCCTTTAGAAAATTGGTTGAGTGATGACATATTATTAAAAATTGCTAAAAAAAATAACGTTTCTGAAACAGCTTTTTTTATAAAAAAAAAATCTAAATTCCATTTAAGATGGTTTACTCCAGACATAGAAATGGATTTGTGTGGCCACGCAACTCTAGCTACTGCACATTGTATTTATAAACACTTAAATTTCAATTCAAAAAAAATAATTTTTGACTCTAACAGTGGAGAATTATCTGTAAATGTCATTAATGACTTATATCAATTAGATTTTCCTAAACGTAATCCAGTTGAATCTGAATTGCCTGAAGAAATTTATAATTCATTAAATATCAAGCCTGATAAAGTCCTCAAATCTAGAGACTATTTATTGGTTTATAATAATATTAAGGATGTAATAAATATTAAAATTAATAGAGAAATTTTTGATAAAATAAATATTGATCCTGGAGGTGTGATTTTAACTTCATTAGGAAATGATTGTGATTTTATTTCGAGATATTTCACACCTCAATCAACTTATTTTGAAGACCCGGTTACAGGGTCATCTCATTGTTCTTTAATTCCATACTGGAGCTCAGTTCTTAAAAAAGATGAAATGATTGCCAAACAACTTTCAAAGGAAGGTGGGCAGCTAATATGTAAAAATTTAAAAGATAGAGTATTGATTTTAGGTAATGCTAAAACTTATTCTATTGATGAAATTTCTATTTGATGCTTTTAGAGGTTTAATAGAAGCTATAGATTATTTTTTTTAGTAGTTAAATATAAACCTGTAAAAATCAATATTGATGCAATTATAATTGTAAGACTTAATCTGTCAGACTTAGAAAACAAAGCAAATGCTACTCCAATAATTGGCTGTAAGTATACAAAAACAGCTACTTCACTTGATGTTAATTTAGTTAGAGCAAAACCGTTTAAAAAATAAGTCATAAATGTTGTACATATTACTACAAATAGCATTGGTAAGACAGCCTCTTGTAATGGTAGATTATTCCAATTGACTTCTAAAAATTGATTAATTCCCAGAGGTAAATTAAAAATTAATCCAATTAGAAATAGCCATTTAAATAAAGTTATAAGATCATATTTTTCTGCCATAGGTTTTACAATAATTAAATAATATGCATAGCTGATACTATTTACTATAAATAAAAAATTACCAAGTGGAATATTTCTTCCTATGGAACTATTAGTGTCTGCATTTATAATCAATGCCATAGCTCCAATAAAACCAAGAAATATTCCGCCTATTTTCGAAGTATTGATTTTGTTTTTAAATATGAAATAAGATAAAATAACAACAAAAATTGGTGTAATGATTATTAATATGGAGCTATTGATTGGGGTAGAATAGTCTAAACCTGCGATAAAAGCAGCTATATTAAATCCCATTCCAAAAAGACCACATTTAAGAATTGTTAATCTATCTTTCTTTTCTATTTTTTTGCTTTTGAAAAAAAGCCCAATTGTCCAGAACAGAATTGTAGCACCCAATACCCTTAATAGTACAAATCCCAAAGAACCAATATAAACAGGCATGACAGATTTGGCAACAGTATGATTTATACCATAAATAGTAGTTGCTAGCGTAGCTGCAGCTAAAGCTAAAACCTTTTTTTGCATTATTAAGATTGTTGATTTACTAATTTAGAGATGTATTTTCCAACCATATCAAACTCTAAGTTAACTGTGTCACCAATATTTAAGTTTTTAAAATTAGTATGATTATATGTGTATGGAATAATAGCTACTGAAAATTTATTTGTTTGAGAATCAACTACTGTTAAACTAATTCCATTAATAGCAATAGACCCTTTTTCAATAGTTATATTATCAGACTTTTCATACTTAAAAGTAAAATACCAACTTCCTAATTCTTCAGAAATTTTTTCACATACACCAACTTGATCAACATGACCTTGAACAATATGCCCATCGAGTCTGTTACCAATTTTCATGGCTCTTTCTAGGTTAACTTTCTCTCCAACTTTCCAATTTTTAATGGAGCTTTTAAGGACAGTCTCTTTTATAGCTACAACTGAATAGGTGTTATCTATAATGTCAACAACAGTGAGACAAATTCCATTATGTGAAATGCTTTGATCAATTTTTAACTCTGAGGTTAGGTCTGATTCAAATGTAAAAATTAGATTATCTCCATCTTTTTTAATCTCTTTTACCAATGCGATATTTTCTATAATTCCAGTAAACATTTATTTCTATATCTTTAGTTGCTCAAAAATACATAATATTAAATTAGACATGTCAAAAACAAAGCCATTAATAGGAATTTCAACTGGTGACCCAAATGGTATTGGCATTGAGGTTATTTTAAAATGTTACAGCGATAAGAGAATGTATTATTTCGGTATACCAATCATTTTTTCAAATTTC
Organism: Flavobacteriaceae bacterium; assembly: GCA_038114965.1. Taxonomy (GTDB): domain Bacteria; phylum Bacteroidota; class Bacteroidia; order Flavobacteriales; family Flavobacteriaceae; genus Eutrophosalina. Next base: position 13,672 of record JAYNRW010000024.1, read on the forward strand.
AACTTGATTCAAGATCAATTAAACCATCTTAATATTGATGTTGATTTAAATAAAATTGATAAGATTGAGAAAGCTAATTCAAAAAAATTAAACGTTTTAGAGATTACAAATAAAACCTTTGAGATAAATTATGGTAAAGTAAACAAAGAGGGAGGTGATCATTCAAGAGCATCTTTAACAGAGGCTTCTAGATATTTAAAAGAAAATAAAATAGATGTTTTAGTTACAGCTCCTATAAATAAAAAAAATATAAAAAACAGTGATTTCAATTATATGGGTCACACAGATTTTTTAAATAAAACTTTTGATGGTGAAGCTATGATGTTCATGATTTCAGATGATTTAAAAGTTGCACTTCTAACTGAACACATACCAGTTAGTAATGTGGTTAATCAAATTTCAAAAGAACTTTTATCAAATAAACTTTCAGTGATAAAAAAATCTTTAACTGTAGACTTTGGAATCACCAGCCCTAAAATAGCTGTCCTTTCTATTAACCCGCATGCTGGTGATGATGGTATAATTGGAGACGAAGATCAAAATTTTTTAATTCCATCACTTAAAGAAATTTCAAATAATGAAAATCTTCTTTTTGGCCCATTCCCAAGTGATAGTTTTTTTGGCTCAAATCAATACAAATTATATGATGCCATATTAGCAATTTATCATGACCAAGGCCTTATCCCTTTTAAGACTATTTCTTTTGGAAATGGAGTAAATTTTACTGCTGGTTTGGATGTAGTAAGAACTTCACCAGACCATGGCACAGGCTATGATATTGCAGGAAAAAACCAGGCAGACCCTTCTTCTTTTAGATCAGCGATTTATTCTGCTATAAAAATATTTAAGAATAGGATATCATTCAATAATGACAACTCTAATCCTCTTGAAGTTTCCGATTCAAAATCTTTAAAAAAATAAATTACAGTTTTTTAATTTATTATATTCGCAAGCTCAATTAATTTAATGAAGCGAAGCGAGAAACATATTCTTAAATTTTCTGGACTGAAAGACGGATTACACGAATTTTCTTATTCTATTAAAGATGACTTCTTTAAAAGCTTTAATTATAATGAGTTTAATTCTGGGCATTTTAAAATAAAGATTCAGCTAATAAAAAAGCCAACGATTCTTGAGTTAAAATTTTTAAGTTCTGCAATAATAAATGTTAATTGTTCTATTTCAAACGAGCCCTTTGATTACAATTTAGTCTCTAATTTAGATTTGGTTGTTAATTTTGGTGAATATTTTGACGATTCAAATGACGAGCTTTTAATTCTTCCGTTTGGATCTCACTCAATTGATCTTGATCAATACTTTTATGAGATGATAGTGTTATCTATGCCAATTAAACTGATACATCCTGGTATTGAGGATGGTACACTTAAATCAGAAATTTTAAATAGATTGAAAGAATTTGATATTAATAAAGAAAAAAGTGTTAATTTCGACCCTCGTTGGAATAAATTGAAAGAATTAAAAAAGTAAATCATGGCA
>JAYNRW010000025.1:0-14927 GCA_038114965.1 Flavobacteriaceae bacterium
TAGCATCTCTTGAAGTTCCTAAAGTAACTGTTGCTAAAGCTTGAGTTTCACCTCTCGTGAAAATTGAAGACCCATGAGTTGAAGGTAAATAATCCACTTCACACCAAATTGGCCTAATATCAGTGGTCTTTCTTCCGTCTAATCTGATTCCTTCGCTTAAAACTAACTCTCTAATAGCTTCTTTTTCAACTTTATAAAAATAGTTTAAAATAAGACTTTCATTCTCTTCAAGTTCCTCTTCACTAAAAGACTCTAGAAGGTTTTCTTTAACATTTGAAAATTCCTCTGATCTTTGTTTTTTCCCTAATCCTTTCTTTGCAATTTCATAACATTTTTTATAACAATGTTTGTGAACTCTATCTAATAATTCTTTGTCTTCAATACTTTGATCATACTCTCTAATATCTTTTCTTCCAATTTCATTTACTAAATCATTTTGAGCGTCAATTTGTATTTTAATTGCTTCATGACCAAATTTGATAGCGTCAGTCATTTCTTCTTCAGAAATTTCATCAAATTCACCCTCAACCATTGAAACGGAATCATAACTTGCTCCAACCATGATATCAATATCAGATTCCTCTAATTGTGTTCTACTTGGATTGATAATAAAATCTCCATTAATTCTACCTACTCGTACCTCAGAGATTGGATACTCGAATGGAATATCAGACAATTGAATTACTGTCGAAGCAGCTAAACCAGCTAAAGAATCTGGCATTACATTTTCATCATGTGACATCAATTGAATCATAACCTGAGTTTCATGATGATAATCTTTTGGAAAAAGAGGTCTTAGAACTCTATCAACAAGCCTCATTGTAAGAATTTCTTCGTTTGATGGTCTTGCTTCTCTTTTAAAAAAACCACCTGGAAATTTTCCCGCAGCAGCGAATTTTTCCCTGTAGTCAACAGTTAATGGTAAAAAATCAACAGGACTCGCATTTCTAGCTGAAACTACAGTTGCAAGAAGCATAGCATTACCCATCTGTATTACTGCAGAACCATCAGCTTGTTTAGCTAGTTTTCCTGTTTCAATTGAAATAACTCTACCATCAGGTAATGAAATTTCTTTTTTATAAATTTTTGTATTCATATGTTTTCATTAATTAAATGTTGTGTGAGTAGCAACCAATGAAAACTAATATTACTTTCTTAGAGATAGTTTTTTGATTATTGATCTATATCTGTTAATATCTTTATTTTTTAAATAATTTAGAAGACTTTTTCTTTTTCCAACCATTTTTAGAAGAGATCTCTCGGTATTATAATCTTTTTTGTTCTCTTTAAGGTGATTCGTCAAATGATTAATTTTAGTAGTAAATAATGCTATTTGACCTTCAGTAGATCCTGTATCTTTTTCTGAAGCCCCATTATCTTTAAAAATATCTTCCCTAATTTTCTTTGTTATATACATTAAACTCTTTTTTTAGTGGCGCAAATATAGTATAATTTTTTAATGTTCTTGAGAATTTTTTCTCAATGGCTTATTTAAAATTAAGTCTATGTAAAGGTTGATTTTATCTTTTAAATCATTTCTGTGAGAAATAAAATCAATAAACCCATGCTCGAGTAAAAATTCAGATCTTTGAAAACCGTCTGGCAAATCTTGTCCAGTTGTATCTTTAACCACCCTTGGTCCAGCAAAACCAATTAATGCTCCTGGCTCTGAAATAATTATATCACCGAGCATAGCGAAAGATGCAGTTGTACCACCAGTTGTTGGATCAGTACAAAGAGAGATGTAAGGAATTTTTTTATTTGATAGTTCAGATAACTTTGCAGAAGTTTTAGCCATTTGCATTAAAGATATAGCTCCTTCCATCATTCTAGCTCCACCTGATTTTGATATTATAAGTAGTGGAGATTTTGTTTTTATTGAATGGTCTACTGCTCTTGAAATTTTTTCACCTACTACAGATCCCATTGATCCTCCTATATAAGAAAAATCCATGGATGCAATTGTTAAATTTTTACCTTTGGATTTACCATAGGCAACTCTTATTGCATCTTTAAGACCTGTTTTTTTTTGAGCATCTTTAATTCTTTGTGGATATGTTTTTGTGTCTGTAAACTTCAAAGGATCAGATGCTACAAGATTATCAAAAAGATTTTCATATTTACCATCATCAAATAATATTTTAAAGTATTCTGATGACCCGATTCTCATGTGAAAATTATCTTCGGGAGAAACAAAATTATTTTTAACTAATTCATCATTATCAACAATTTTTCCAGAGGGAGTTTTATGCCAAAGACCACCAGGAGTGTCTTTTTTGTCCTTAGTGTTTGTTTGAATACCTTTTCTTGTTCTTTTAAACCAAGCCATAAAACCAAAATAAATCTATAAAAAAATAGACTATAATGTATTAATATTATTTAAATCTTTGAATGCTTGCTCAAGTCTTTCAACAAATGCTTCTTCACCTTTTCTCAACCAAACTCTTGGATCATAAAATTTTTTATTTGGAATATCATCTCCATCAGGGTTTCCAATTTGATTTTTTAAATATTCTGCATTTTCATTAAAATAATTTCTTACTCCGCTCATAAAAGCATATTGCATATCAGTATCAATATTCATTTTTACAGCACCATACGAAATTGCCTCTCTGATCTCTTCAACAGATGACCCTGAACCGCCATGAAAAACAAAATTTACAGAGTTATCAGGTAAATTGAATTTTTTTGAAATATATTCTTGTGAATTCTTTAAAATTTTTGGAGTTAATTTAACATTACCTGGTTTGTAAACACCATGAACATTACCAAAAGCTGCAGCGATTGTGAATCTATTACTAACTTCAGATAACTGTTCGTATGCATATGCTACCTCTTCAGGTTGAGTGTATAGTTTAGAATCATCAATATCAGTATTATCTACCCCATCTTCTTCGCCTCCTGTGACACCAAGTTCAATTTCTAAGGTCATATCAATCTTAGACATTCTCTCAAGGTATTCTTTACAAGTTGAAATATTGTCAACAATATCTTCTTCGGAAAGATCGATCATGTGAGAGCTAAATAAAGGTTTTCCATGCTTAGAATAATGTCTTTCACTTTCATCCAATAAACCATCAACCCAAGGTAATAACTTTCTTGCGGCGTGGTCTGTGTGTAATATTACAGTACTATTGTACGATTTCGCAAGCTCATGAACGTGTTTAGCACCTGCTATGGAACCCTTCACTGAAGCTATTTGATCTATATTTCCTAACCCTTTACCTGCATTAAAGCTACCTCCTCCATTAGAAAATTGAATTATGACGGGTGCATTTAATTTTGCTGCTGTCTCTAATGTTGCGTTAATTGAATTTGATCCGATTACGTTAACTGCAGGAATAGCAAATTTTTTTTGTTTTGCTAAATCAAAAATTTTTTGAACATCATTTCCAGTAAGTATACTCATATTTTTATTTTGAAAGGCAAAACTAGTAAGAAAAAAGGAAGTTAAAAAGGATAATTTAAACCAATATTAAATACAGCTTTGTTCAATGAAAAATCTTTAAACCACCTTCTATTTTTTGCTAAATAAGGATTATATGTTTTTAGACCCATATCTAGCCTAAAAATAAACAATCCAGAATCATATCTTAATCCAAATCCACTTCCAATTGCTAATTCATCAAGATCTTTAAAGCCATCAAAACTTCTAGATGATTCATTAGTATCATCAAAAATATTCCAAATGTTTCCAATATCTGAAAATAAAGCACCATTAAAATTACCAAACATTTTAAATCTATATTCAAGATTTAAAGCTAGTTTGAAATTAGCTTCATTAAACTCATTTTTAGCACCACTTGAGCCAGGTCCTAGTTTATAGACTTCCCATGCTCTATTGTCATTTGATCCTCCACCAAAAAATGATTCTGAAAATGGAATATTATCAGAATTACCAAATGGAACAGCAATTCCTCCAAAATACCTTAAAGCAAAAATAGAGTTGTCACTTATATCCCAATGTCTAATAAAACTATATTCCATCTTTATGAATTGGGAAAATTCTAAATCTGAAATAAGTTTTTTCCCTTTATTATTTTTTTTAGATAATAAACTTGCTAGATTTCCAGATGATTTTAATTTAAGTTTCCATTGTTTAAAATTTCTTTTATCATATCTATTATCGTAATTATTCGAAATTTGAAAGCTTGAACCAATAATTAAATTATTTGCAATAAGTCTTTTTCTTCTTCCTTCAATGTAGCTAACTAATGAATAATCATCATTAGCTACAACTAAATTTTCATTCAAAATATCATTTATAAATAAATTAATTCCATTTGGAATGGACAATTCATTATTAATGAAATATTTAGGATCAGATGTATATTTTTTTGAAATTAGATTAAGTTCTTCATAAGAGTTTGAGTAAATATTAAAGTAATTTTCAATATTTTTATTATTAATTAGTTCAATCTCTATAGGGGAAAAATTATAATAGTTTTTAGAATTAGACCATGCGTAATTATAATTAAACTTAAAGCTATTCCTATCTAGTCCGATGTTGTTTTGGTTTGATGACCCTAAACTTAAAAATGATCTTTTATTTTCCAAAGATTTTGATGAATTCTCAAAGATTAAAAATCTTGGAAAATCAATAGTTAAATCATAATTAACCTGAGAGATTGTTTTATCCCCAGATTTACCAACTGATCCACTGGCAGAAAGATTAAAATTTTCTCCATTTTTGAAAAAATTTCTCGATTTAAATCTGTTTTCAAATGCTATACCAATATCCTCGATATCTGATTGCTTTATATCAAAACCAAATCCAAGTGCAAATCTTTTCTTATTGTTTAAAATGATATTAGCATTTAATTTATTTACATTTATTTCATCATATTGATCAGACGGAAAAGTAAATAAATCAAGGCTGTTAAGTTCCTTGAGGGTTGCTTTTCTCAACGAATCATTAAAAATAGAACCTTCCTCAAACTTGATTTTTGATAATATAAAATCATCTTTAAATCTAAAGTTTACTTCATTATCAACTTGTTTTAAAATAATATCATTTACTTTAAAAATTTCATGGTTATTTCCTTCAATTATAATTTCCACCGGTAGAGAATAATTGTTTCCTGCAGGATCAACTTTAACAGAAAAAGAAATAGAATTTATTTGAAATCCATAAACACCATTATTTCTAAATAAAGTGTAAAGTCTATTTCTTTCTAAATCAAAATTTTTTGTTTCAAAAAAATCATTTTCTTTTATAAATGATTTTGATATGTTAGCCTTATATATGGAATCAATAATCTTAGATTCTATTTTTGAATTTATTTCTCCTATATAATATCTTGAACCTGTTTCAATATTGAAATCAACAAAAGCTTTTTTAGTAGGTTTTTTTGTTACTTTAAAGGATATAGAATTATCAAGATATCCAATGTTTTGGAAGTATAGATTTAAATTATCTAATGATCTATTAATTTCAGAACTATCTATCAAACTAATTTTTTCACCATTATTAATCTTCCAATCATTAAAATTTTTGAAGTATTTTTTTAATTGTAATACTTGTTTTGGAGAAAAAATGTTATTTAGTTTTTTTTGTTTTTTTTGTTCATTAACCCATTCATCAAAAATACTATCGGGATTTTTCTTAGCTGAAGATGAAATCATTGCATTGAATGGAATTCCAAGCAATTTTGAATTCTCTTTAAAAGTTATTAAATCTGAAAGAGAGTCTTTTTTAATCAGATTTCCATTTATTTTGATATTAGTTTTTTCTAGTATTAAATCTTCATCGAGTAAGGATTTTTGCAATGAACAACTAACAGTAAATAATGATAGTACAAATATTAGTTTTATTTTTACTAGGTTTTTAGACATATTATATAAAGTAAAAATACATCTAATTAAATGGTTACCAAAAATGAAATAAAATTCATTAAATCTCTCAGGGATAAAAGCTTCAGAAACAAATTTAACTTATTTATAGTCGAAGGTGAAAAATCAATTAATGAATTTTTAAAGTCAAATTATAAAGTTTATAAAATATACTCAACTCATCCAGCTAACATTTCTTATAATGATGTAATTCAAATTTCAGATAAACAATTAATTCAAATAAGTTCTTTAAAAACACCGAATAAACATATTGCAATTTTTAATAAAACTAAATTTCCTGTAAAAAATCAAAAAAATTATTTTGTACTTGACTCTGTGAATGATCCAGGAAATTTAGGAACCATGATTAGAACCTTGGATTGGTTTGGGTATGATCAATTGATTTGTTCAAAAAACTCTGTTGATTGTTATAATACAAAAGTAGTTCAATCTACCATGGGATCTTTATCCAGAGTAAATGTTCATTATATTGATCTGTATGATTTTATAAGTTCATCAAATTTACCTGTTTATGGCGCTTCAGTCTCTGGTAAATCAATTTTAGAATTTTCGGAAAAAAAAGATTCTGGAATTTGGATTTTTGGTTCAGAATCAAATGGAATCTCAGATGATTTAAGTAAATTCATCGACCAATATTACTGTATTCCAAAAGGTAATAATCGTGTAAAGACTGAAAGTTTAAATCTTTCAACCTCTTTTTCAATTATCTTAAGTTTTTTAAACTTAGATTAATAAAAACTTAGATTAATAAAAACTGCTCTGGTAAACATTTTTTTCAAATTTCCAGTCCAAGGATTATCGGGAATCCCGTCAGGTAATTCATTTTTAAAAGAAAAAATGCCTCTAATTGAAGGTGAAAATTTAAAATATCTCAAATAAAAGTCTATTCCGAATGACAACTCGTAGAACATGTTAAACTTTGCAAATTCGAAATTATCTATTGAGTAATTTTCAAGAGTGCTTTCTATTTCAGAAAGATTAATTGATGCAGCAATTCCACCTTTCAAGTAAGGTCTCAGATTATTTAATCTTTTGGAACTGTATTTTAATAAGAGTGGAAAATGAATATTGTTTGATTTTATTGTCCACAATGTGTCATTGTAATTGGTAAAATTTCGTCTTTCATTAAATATTAATTTCTTATTATTAGAATGTAGCCCTGGTTCAAAACTTAGTCTCAAATTTTTATTCAATTTTAATTCACCAATTAAACCTACATTTAGCCCATTTGATCTTTCAACTGAGATAGGATATTCTTGATTTTCTTTGTAAATTATTTTATAATCGTATTGATTTGTTCCAATAAAGTATCCAAATCTTAAGTCTTTTTCATCAAAATTTGGAAGATTGGTAAATTGAGAAAAGCAAAAAAAAGAATTTAAAAAAAATAAAAAAAATAGTTTTGCTTTCACATTTCAAATCTAACAAACTATAGCATAAGCTCATAGTCAACTTGACTTTTATTTAATTATGTTCAAAATCAAGTATATTTGTTTTGTTATTCAAACAACTGATTAATGAAAATAATTATTGCTGGTGCTGGTGAAGTAGGATTACATTTGTCTAAATTATTGTCTTTTGAATCTCATGATATCACACTAATTGACAATAATGATATTAACTTGAAAGATGGAGAAAACTATCTTGATATAAAGGTCATTAATGGTGATTCATCATCAATTTCTACTTTGGGTCAAGCTAATGTTAAAGATTCTGATTTGGTTATCGGTGTAACTGCGAGTGAATCAATTAATTTTTTAACGTGTAGTCTTTCAAAGCAACTTGGAGCGAAAAGAACAATTGCAAGAATAACTAATCCTGAATTCATAAGTGATAACTCTATAGATTTTAAAAAACTTGGAATTGATGAAATTATTTCTCCAGAACATCTAGCCGCTAATGAGATTAAATTATTAGTAAATGATTCTGCTTTTACAAATAGCCACGACTTTGAAGATGGTGAACTAAAGATGATGGCAGCTAGAATTCAAACTGACGCTCCTTTTGTTGGAAAAAAAGTTCAGGAAGCTGCATCAGTATACCCCGGAATAAAATTTATGCCCATAGCGATTGAAAGAAGTGGAAGTCAATCTGCAATTATACCAAGAGGAAATACTTTATTTAAAAAAGATGATCATGTTTACTTTATAACTTGTGATGATGGTGTTGATGAATTATACAAACTAATGGGGACAAAAAAAGATAAACTTCAAAACATTATGATTCTTGGAGGAGGCAGAGTTGGTTTCAAGGTAGCTCAAGAACTTAGTGAAGAAGGATATTCAGTTAAATTAGTTGAGATTAATAATGATAAAGCTGAAAAAATTGCAGATCAATTAAATAATGTTTTGGTTTTAAATTTAGATGGAACCCGAGTTGATTTATTAAGCGAAGAGAATTTAGATCAAATGGATGCCTTTATTTCCACTACTGGAGATTCACAAAAAAACATTATGTCATGCCTTATGGCAAAGTCAAAAAAAATAAAAAAAACAATTGCATTGGTTGATGATTCTGATTATTTCGAATTATCTGAATCTATTGGTGTTGACACATTGATAAACAAAAAATTATTAGCGGCAAATGAAATATTTAGATTTATTAGAAAGGGAAATATTCTTGAGTTAAATAAATTAAATAATATGAATGCTGAAGTTTTAGAATTTCTGGTCAGCTCAAACTCTAAGGTTATTGGTAAAAAAATAAAAGATATTAATTTCCCGAGATCAGCAATTATTGGAGGAGTTATTAGAGATGATAAAGGTTTAATTGCCTTAGGTGATTTTCAAATTAAAGAAGGTGATAAAGTCCTGATTTGTTCCCTGTATGAGGGTATTAGTAAAGTTGAAAAACTTTTTCTCTAGTTTATGTCAAAGCTAAATTACAAGTTAATTCTATATATAATTGGGCTCCTACTTTTATTTAATGGTGGAGCTATGTTTATTACTGCTGGTGTTAGTTTATTAACTAGCGACGGAGTAGTTAATGAAATTACTAGTTCAGCAATTATAATAATTTCAATTGGACTCATTTTAATGTTATCTAATAAAAATAATATTAGACAAATAAATAAAAAAGATGGTTATTTAATTGTAACAGTCGGTTGGTTAACAATGATATTTTCCGGAATGCTACCTTATTACATGACGGATTCAATATCCTCGTTTTCAAATTTAATTTTTGAAAGTATGTCAGGTTATACTGCAACTGGATCAACAATTATTAATGATGTTGAATCTCTACCTAAAAGTGTAATTTTTTGGAGAAGTATGACACATTGGCTTGGTGGAATGGGAATAATTGTATTAGCCATAGCAATACTTCCTTTACTTGGGATAGGAGGAATGCAATTGTTTTCAGCTGAAGCTCCAGGTAGTGGAATAAGTGGTGATAAAATTCATCCAAGAATAAGCGCTACAGCAAAAAGATTGTGGTATATATATGTAGGCTTGACCTTCGTAGAGACTTTAGCTTTAAATTTTGCTGGAATGAGCATTTTTGATGCTATAAATCACTCAATGAGTAATATTGCAACTGGTGGATTTTCTACCAAAAATAATAGTTTAGCTTACTGGAATTCTATACCTGAAATCCAATATATAATTATATTTTTTATGATTCTTGCTGGAACGAACTATTTATTGATTTATTCTGCATTTATTGGAAAATTCAAGAAATTATTTAATAATACGGAGTTCATATGGTATTTAAGTTTTATTGCTGTTTTTGTTTTAGTAACAACTTTAGTTTTATTTTTTAATGTTGATTTGAGCAATACTGAATTTGATCATCCTGAGATATATGGAAAATTTGAATCAAGTTTTAGACATGCTTTTTTTCAAATTGTTGCTGTAATTACCACTACAGGATTTGTCACAGGTGATTTTGCAGGATGGACACCTTTTCTTACTATGCTGTTTTTTGGATTGATGTTTATAGGTGCATCATCTGGATCTACATCTGGTGGTATAAAAATTTCTAGACATCTGATTTTAATTAAAAATGGATTTTTAGAATTTAAGAAAGCACTTCATCCAAATGCAGTGTTACCATTGAGATATAATCACTCAGTTGTTAAAAAAGCTGTAATTGTAAATATTTTAGCATTTTTTATGCTTTATTTAATTTTATTCATAATTGGAGCAGGTGTATTAAGTACCCAAGGTCTTGATTTTTCTTCAGCAGTAGGTGGCTCAGCTGCATCTTTAGGTAATGTTGGACCAGCTATAGGTTCATTAGGTCCTTCATTGACTTATGAAGGGTTGTCAGCTTTTGCCAAGATATGGTGCTCATTTTTAATGTTAGTAGGAAGACTTGAATTATTTACCTTTTTAATAATATTTACGCCATATTTTTGGAGAAAAATTTAGGCTAATACTGCTTTAATTCTTTTTATTGCTTCCGAAATATTTTCTTTTGATGCAGCATAACTAATTCTGATATTATTTGGACAACCAAATGCGCTTCCAGTTACTGTAGCAACATGAGCTTTTTCCAATAAAAACATTGAGAAGTCTGATGAGTTATTTATTTTAAAACCATCAATTTCTTTTCCAAAATAATATGAAATATCAGGAAAAATATAAAATGCACCGTCTGGATTATTAAGTTTAATTCCTTTAATCTCCGACATCAGTTCAATAATTAGTTTTTTTCTAGACTTAAATTCATCAACCATGTAGCTAATTTGTTTTACATCGGCTGTAATTGCAGCAATAGTAGCTTTTTGAGCTATACAATTTGCTCCACTGGTCACTTGACCTTGAAGTTTAGTACAAGCTTTTGCGATCCATTCAGGTGCTCCTATGTAGCCAATTCTCCATCCGGTCATAGCAAATGCTTTAGCAACACCATTTACAGTTATAGTTCTTTCATACATATCATCTATAGCGGCAAAACTAAAATGATCATTTCCATATTGTATATGTTCATATATTTCATCTGACAAAACAAAAATATTTGGGTAGTTTTTTAATACATCTCCAATTGCTCTCAGCTCGTTCTCACTATACATCGATCCACTTGGGTTGTTAGGTGAGTTAAGAATAATCATTTTAGTTTTATCTGTTATATAATCTTTAATCTTAGATGCCTTTACTTTAAAATCATCTTCAATTCCACTTTCTATTATGATTGGTATCCCCTCTGCCATTTCAACAATAGCCGAGTAGCTTACCCAAAAAGGTGCTAATAATATAACTTCCTCACCTGGTTTGACCATAGCTTGAACTACATTAGCAATAGATTGTTTAGCTCCAGTTGATACAACAATTTGATTTGCATTATAAGAAAGTTTATTATCTCTCTTAAACTTTTGACAAATAGCTTCTTTTAAATCTGCATATCCATCAACTGGTGTATACGAATTGTAGTTCTGGTTGATTGCACTAATAGCGGCATTTTTAATAAAATCTGGAACATTAAAGTCAGGTTCGCCTAAACTTAAACCAATTATATCAATTCCACTATTTTTAAGTTCTCTTGCCTTGGCAGCCATTGCTAGAGTGGCTGAAGCGGGAAGATTATTTATTTTGTTAGTAAGAAACTTTTTCATTAAAAAATGAATTTAATTTTTTGCCAAAGATATTTAAATTGGACTACTTTAGTAAGATATATTTTAAATAAATGACAAATAAAATAGATTCTTATTTTCAACTTGATACTCTAAAAAAGAAGCAGCTAGAAAAGTTTAAAAATCTTATAACTATTTGGAATCAAAAGATAAATTTAGTTTCAAGAAGAGACATAGAAAATTTTGAAGTTAATCACATATTACATTCAATATCTGTATCAAAGTATTTTAATTTTAAAGATAATAGCGATATTATGGATTTAGGTACTGGAGGAGGTTTGCCTGGAATTCCTCTATCAATAATTTTTCCAAATGTTAATTTTCATTTGATTGATAGTATTAAAAAAAAAATTGATGTTGTCAATTCTATTGTTGAAGATTTAAATTTAAAAAATGTGAAAACAAGTTGGTCAAACGCAAAAGATATAAACTCTAAGTATGATTTTATTATCTCTAGGGCAGTAGCTTCATATCCAAAAATTAAAAAAAACTGCTTTAATAAGATTAAACATGAAAGCAAGCACAAATTAAAAAATGGTTTTATTCTTTTAAAAGGTGGAGATATTAAAAAGGAATTTTCTGAAACTAAAAACTATACGTCTTACAATATTTTTGAAAAAATAAATTTAGACTACTTTCAAACTAAAAAAATTATATATGTTCCTAATCCATATAATCATAAGGATAGTTAGTAGGTGGATTGTGAGTTCTACTTACTAATCTTGGGCTAACCCATCTTAATAGATTCAATTTAGAACCAGCCTTATCGTCTGTTCCTGAAGCTCTACATCCTCCAAAAGGTTGTTGACCAACAACTGCACCTGAAGGTTTATCATTAATATAAAAGTTTCCAGCACTGTATCTTAATTTATTTAATGCGGTTTTAATACTTTCTTCATCTTCAGATATAAATGCTCCAGTCAGTGCGTAATCAGATGTTTGATCAACAATATCCAACATACTATTCCATTCTTCATCATTGTAAACGTAAATAGTAACAACTGGACCAAAAATTTCTTCTTGCATAGTTCTAAACTGATGGTTTTTCGTAAGAATTATTGTTGGTTCAACAAAATATCCAACACTGTCATCATATCCTCCTCCAATTAATATTTCACAATCATCGCTGGATTTTGCATAATCAATATATTCAGAAATTCTTTTAAAAGCATTTTCATGAATTACAGCTGTCATGAAATTATTGAAATCAATAGGAGATCCCATTTTGATTGTTTTAGTTTGATCTATAACACTTGAAATAAGTTCATTAGAAATTGATTTTGGAATGTAAATTCTTGATGCCGCTGAACATTTTTGACCTTGAAACTCAAAACCACCTCTAATTATTGCAGTTGCAGAGGCTTCAATGTTAGCTGAGGGGTGACAAAAGATAAAATCTTTTCCTCCAGTTTCACCTACAATTCTTGGATAGTCTCTGTAAATATTAATATTATTACCAATTTTCTTCCATAGATCTCTAAAAACGGATGTAGATCCTGTAAAGTGTAGTCCTGAAAATTCCGGATGAGCTAAAGCAATGTCTGAGATCATTTCTGGATCACCTGTGACTAAATTAATAACTCCATCTGGAAGTCCAGCCTCTTTAAAAATATCCATAGTAATTTTTGCAGTGTATACTTGATTATCACTTGGTTTCCACAAAACAACATTGCCCATCAATGCTGCACTAGCACATAAGTTTCCTCCAATAGCTGTAAAATTAAATGGAGTTACTGCATATACAAACCCTTCTAATGCTCTATACTCCAAATTATTAGATTTGCCAGGACCATCAATAGGCTGCTCACTATAAATTTCCGTAAGATAGGACACATTAAATCTTAAAAAATCTATGAACTCACAAGCAGCATCAATTTCAGCTTGAAAAATATTTTTTGATTGTCCAATCATAGTACCAGCTGTTATTTTTGCTCGGTATTTATCAGATAAGAGATCAGCAGCTTTAAGAAAAATTTCACATCTTTTTTCCCAAGGTGTTTCAGACCATGTTCTTTTATTCTTCATTAAATTTTCAATGGCTTCATGTACATGCTCTTTATCGGCTTGAGAAAAAGTTCCAACTATATTTTTATGATCATGTGGTGGTAAAATATCTTTTTTATTTTTAGTAAAAACAGTTTTTTCACCTATGTATAATGGTACATCAATTTTAGAATTAAACATATCATTGTATGTTTCTTCAACCCTTTTTCTTTCAGGAGAACCTTTATGGTATCCTAATACAGGTTCGTTTTCTGCCTTGTATAATTTTATTTTGCTCATTAGTTTAAAGTTTCAGGTGGCGATAATTTAATAGTTGGAATATATGCTTTGCATTTAGTGGATGTATTTAAACATATAATTGAAAAATACCCAATAATTGAAGCAATTTTTGATCTCATAGAATAATTTAATTCTAATTTAAGTTTAGCTCCGGGTTTTAAAATGGGTTTACCTTTAATTAAACCACTAATATATTTTACACCTTTTAAATCAAAAACTTTCTTATGTCTAGAAATTATTTGTACTGTATTTTTTCCAACATTGTAAATAGTAATTATGTTTTTAAATCTGTATTTGCTTTTTCTTCCAAAAAAGGTTTTATTGAGATATAATGACTTAACTGAAATTCTAATTCCTTTTAAATTATCTAAGTCAGTTATTTTGTTAGTCATGTGTAAAAAAATGTTTTACTAATTTACAATATTTGATGAATTATTAGTGGCAATCGCTTTAATTTTAAAATAATTTTCATCTGGTCTTTTTTCGTAAAGAAGAGCAGTGTATTCATTTTCAGTTTGCCAAAAATTTGCAAGCTCAAAATTTTTATTTTTATCCTTCATTATATACTTATAATTGTAGAAGCCTTGTTTTAAATGAAGTGTAATTTGGAACAAACCGTTTTTGTATTTAAGTTGGCTGGATTCATTTTTTTTATAGTCATTAAAATTTCCAACTATATATAGATTTTTAATAATGGGTTTTTCTGTTTTGAGAGAAAAAATAACATTTGAATATTCTGATTCAGTTTGCGGATTCTTGTTGTTGTTTTTTATAATGAATTTTCCATTGATATCAGGCTCATATGTGTAAATGGATGGTATTATATCATTTCTAAGCTCTGTTTTGTATTTTTTATTTAAATCGACATTTTTAATTTCAATGCTTGTGTTTAAAATATTTGAATTATCAAAGTTGAAAAACTCTGTACCTCCATCATATATTATATTATCATAAATAATATTTTGAGATAGCTTGTAAGTTGGTGAACTAAAAACTTTATAATTATGTAAATCATAGTTCTTATAAATGATTAGTTTATAGACATATGAATTGTTAGAAAAATTACAATTTTTACAATTTATCGTTACTTTCAGTTTCTGCTTTAAGTCCTGAAAGTTGATTTTTCTTGATTTAGATATTTCTATTGATACTAATGATGTCTGCTTTAAAAAAACAAACTTCTTTTTAAAGACATATTTTCCCTCATTATTTTTTACTT